>CAKARF010000012.1 GCA_916720465.1 uncultured Atopobium sp.
GGAGTATCTGCTGCCTGAGCAGAAGTTCTTTGTTCAGGTTGTTTCGACTGACTATGAGAAGATGTTGGAAGAGGCTCGTTATATTTGCAGCCTTCGTCCCGAGAATACCTATGTAAAGATTCCTGTTACACGTAACGGCTACAAGGCAATTAAGCAGCTCAAGTCCGAGGGTCTTGGTGTTCTTGCGACTGCAATCTATTCAGCTGATGAGGCATTTTTGGCAGCCATGAATGGTGCAGATTACTTGGCTCCGTATGTCAACCGTATGTACAACTACGGTAATGGCGTCGGACAGGTTCTTGATCTTATGCAGATGCTTGAGACTCACGGGCTGAATTCTAAGATTCTTGCTGCATCGTTCAAGTATACCGAGCAGGTCCACGCACTAATCTCTGCGGGTATTGATGCGGTCACTCTTCCACCTGATATTGTATACAAGATAATGGACCATCCTGGAACAAGGATTGCTGTTAATGAGTTCTCCGCCGCATGGCGCGAGGCTTACGGTAGAGATACGTTGCTCTAACACACCATATATACTCAACAAAAAAGAGCATCTACGTCAGTAGATGCTCTTTTAATGCCTACCTGAGACTTAGCTTCAAACCCAAAATTTGTGCTTAAAGCGTTTACCTCAAGAATTTCTTATCGCTTAGTCAGATAATCTGTCTGCCAAGTTCCACTATCGGAGCTAACAGCAATGGTGCGACCGCCATCTTTTGATGTGATGGTAAATGGTTCGCTTCGAGTGCTGATTCTACCGCCAAAGCTAATCTTGACAGTATTTTCGTCACCGCTCCAAGTACCCTCTGTGGTTTTATTGTCGCCCTCACGATAAGTGACTGTTCCATCACTCTTCAGAACAATCTCAAGCTTCTTGCCATCGGTTCCAATGCCTGTGTAGGTACCAACCCACTTGTTGACGGTGGACTTAGAGGCCTGAGTATCTTGCTTCTGCTGGTTCTCCTTACCCTTGAGCAGGGAAGTAATCTTGCTTACCTGGCCGTTAATCTTGTCGCCAAATGAAGCGTAGCTGTAGTCTTTATCGGTGTTGCTTTCCCAAACAGCTTTCTCGTCCTCAAGGTTATTTTGAAGATTCTTCAGCTCAGTAAGCTTGTTATTTAGGTCAGTTGCATCGGAGTTGTCTGCTGTTGCGCTTGCATCAACAGAGTTGGCTCTAAGACGAGTTTTGTAATCGTTGAGGAACCAATCAAAAATCTTTTTCTGCTTATCCGTAATTGAGCTGGTGACGTCTTTGAGATGAGAGTCGTCATTGCCGTCAGAAAGAGCAAACTTACCATCTTTTTGATCTGCACTGATTTTGTTTTGAATGTCTGTGAGTTGATTGTACGCGGCGAGAAGGGCGGACCTGTCTCCACCGGAGATGAGAGAATCAACATCAACGGCATCAACCTGAGAAGAGTAAGACTTCTCAAGATCAGTTACCTCTTGCGCGCGAGCGTTTTGCTGATGGTTCTTGTAGAGCATCCATCCACCAAATCCAGCAGCACAAAGCAAAACAAGGGCTACAACTACAGTGAGAATAACCTTACCGGCATTGGAAGGTTTTTTGTTGACGTTCTTTGTCTGAGGCGCGCTCTCGACAACAGTGGTGTCTTCGGGAGTTTCGACAGAATCAAAAGAACGTGAGGCTCTTGTTCGCGTAATACTTGGGAAATGTGTGGTTGGAGTTACCTCTGGCTCCGAATTACGGACATCTGATGAAAACATGTCAACATCAGTAGTATCTTCAACAGTGGGTGACTCGATTTTTTCTCCGCAGGACGTACAGAAGACGGATCCATCGTTAATTTCTGCACCACAATTAGGACATTTCATCTCTGGAATCCTTACTTAACAGCGGTTCCGCATTTACCGCAGAACTTAGCGTTTTCTGGGAGCTCTGCGCCACAATTAGGGCATGCAGATGGAGCGTCATTATTGTCTGCAGCAGGCTGATCAGCAGTTGAACCTACTACAGGGTCTGCGTTTTCTTCAACCACGTCAGCGGTTGGTGCTGCGGAATCGCTCTGAGCGACTGGTGCTGCGGAGTCGCTCTGAACAGCTGGAGTTTGAGCTGGAGCAACGGTGAATGTTGCAGCGTTTTGCTGCTGAGAAACAACAGCAGCGGCAAATGCAGCCTTCTTTGCCTCATTGTTGCGATAGAAAATGAGTGCGCTTGCGCAAACGATTGCAAGGTGAATAGCAACGTAAATATAGCCAGCAAGAGAAAGCTCACAGCCAACACTATAAGAATAAGATCCACCTACTGCCTGAGTGATTCCATTTGTAATAGTAGATTTGGTGAGAAAAAGAACTAAAAGGTTAGCAAGCCCAGGAATCCATAGGAAAGAAATGAAGTTCTTAAACTTTGGAGAAAGTGAGACAACCATCGTAACAAGAGAGATGAAAAGCGTCACGTTAAGAATGGCGGTATCAACTATTCCTGCCTTGAGAAAGTCAGAGAATGTGCTGCTTCCATTGCCGAGAAGGCTTGAAGACATTTTTATAATTGAGAAAATCGAGGAAAGCTCGGCAAACGAGAAGCTAATAGAAGCAAGTTGACCAGCGCGAATCTCAAATATAGGAGCTAGGAAGAAAACTGCACTTAAAACGGCTGCAATTGCAACGACAAGGGACAGTTTCTCGTTGTCATACTTATCAAGTTTAGCTAGGTGCTCTTTAACATTGATTGCTTGCTGATTGGTGGATGAAACTTGTTGATCCATGGTTCCTTCTTTCCTTACTAATAACAGGCACTATAAATGTATTATTTCTAGAAACTAATTTGCTGTTTAATTGCATAAAACATAATTTGTTCACGATTTATCTGATTAAACTAAATAAAACTTACCTTCTGCACTTTTACGTAAAACCTTCTTTGCTGAGCATGGCAATCCTTTCATTGAGTTTTGCTTTCAATTACTAAGACGGAGCAAAACCTGTAAAGGTTCAAAATATTTTGCTAAAAATGAGAATAGTGAGGAAAAGGTACTATAACGATTCGCCAAATAGGTAGAGGCTCCTTCGGATATGTGAAGATAATATTGTCAAATTGTTGTAGTTCTATGGATATATCTCTGCTCTATATTGAGGCATGAGTCCTGCTTTTATAGTAGGCAAAGAAAAAAGAACCAAGAAGATAAAAATGAACTTTCTAAGACTTCTGATCGTCTTAGTAAAAAAGACAGGAGGAAGTGAGAAAGGATTTAAAAATGCTCAAGAATACCAAACAGAAAGTTATCGCAGGCGTTGCAGGACTGGCAGTGGTAGCTGCACTCGGCACAGGCTTTGCTTATGCCCACGGTGCATTCGCTCCAGCATCTACTCCAGAGGCTCCAGCAGTTGTTGCTAAGGCTAATGTCCAGCGCAACATGAAGCAGCTTACCGCAGCTAACGTTACCAAGGCTGCCGCTAACCTTACCTTCGCAGGTACTGACGTCTCCGTCACCAACCCTGTATCAGTCTCTATTGCAGACGGTCATGTCATGGTTACTGAGACCTCCTCTGACACCGCTGCTAACAACGTCTGGTATGCACCTCGCCGTGCAGCTGCTCTTGCAGCTCGTCTTGCTGAGACTAAGGTCACAGACTCTGCTGACGAGAACAAGGACACAGACATCAAAGATGTCACCTATGTTGTCACCGACACAGAGGGTAATGTCAAGATTGCTGTAACCGAGGAGCCAACCGCAGAGGCTGTAGCTACCGCTGGCAAGCAGACACCTCTTGACGAGACTAACCCAGATGAGGTTAAGTCCACTGTCACCGTTGAGGTAACTGAGGATGAAGCTAAGCATATGGACGAGGTTCAGCCAACCGCTGCCACTAAAACTGAGGCAACGTCCTCTGATACCAAGGCTGACTCCGAGAAGACCTCTGATGCTACTTCTGACAAGAATAAGGACGCTAACGCAACTTCTACCGACACTCCAGCTGAGGCTCCAAAGACCGACAAGGTCCTAAACGAGTCCACTGGCTTCACTATGTCTGAGGATACCCATGACGGTCTTGCCGATGACGAGAAGACAAACGTTGCAACTTCTGGCGGCAAAGAGGTAACTGACCCAGCAGGTACTGCTATCACTCCAGCAGCTCCAACACCTAAGCAGGAGGATGCAACTGAGGCTGAGGCCCCTGCACCAGAGAAAGCAGAAACTGTAGCACAGAACGCTCCAGAGCCAAGCTACTCTGCCCCTGCTGCGCCATCAAACTCTAACTCCTACGCTACTCCTTCTCAGCCCGCACAGCGAGAGAAGCAAAGGGTATGGGTCGTTGACAAGCCAGCTTGGGATGAAACTATTGAAACTGGCTCTCACTACCGTATGTCCGATGGAACCATCTTCTATAACGCTAGTGATGTCACTGCTTATATGAAATCCAAACTCAAGCAGGGAATCACAAAAATTTCATACTCCGTTGAGCCAGAATACACAACCGTTCATCACCCAGAAGAAGGTCATTGGGAGTGGCAGTAAGTCTTAACACTATGGTTCCGTTGATAAACAAGTAAGAGTTTATAGTGTAGCCAGCGGCTACACGATAGACTGCATAACAGGTGAATGTCAAAAAAACTAAAATACCTGGTAATAATAGCAAATTGTCAAAAACAATAGAAAGGAAAGTACTATGAATATTGATAAACTTCCATTTGTAACAAAGATTGGCACCCTCATTAAGGGCGCAACTATCATCCAGAAGGTCGGTATGGCAGCAGCAACCGTTGCTGTTGTTGGCGGAACCTCCGCAGGAATTGTCGCAGCTAACACCCAGACAACTAACGTAGAGCCTCGTCCCACAGCTGCAATTTCTCAGCCAGCAAAAACTGACGAGACAACCAAGCCAGAAGATGCAAAGGCTGATGAGACAAAGGCTGAAGAGGCAACCACCTCAGAGGATGCAAAGCCAACTGAGGATGCTCAGGCTTCAGATGACTCCTACAAGGTTGTTGAGGAACCAGGACGTCCAGCCAAGCGTGACTGGGAGTACACCTACGCAGAAGCTGAGGAAAAGCCAGCTGAGTCGCATGATGTTGATTCAGCACCAGCACCAAACCAGGACGACAGCTTCGGCGGCAAGGAAAAGGGACTCCAGTACATCATCCTTGCACGAGGTGACAATAACGTAAGCTATTTTGCAACCTACGGTTATGACGGAACATTCTCTTCTCGCGAGGAAGCTATGGCTAATGTCATGACTCAGCTAGAGAACGATGGCATTACTAATTATACGCTCCAAGAAGATTCTCGCATGATGTATGGTAACTAAAGAACTATTAAATAACCCATCTGTGAACTGCCTTCCATTTCTTGGACATAAGAAATGGGAGGCAGTTCATATGCGGGTGGTTGTGATCTGCTGACATGGGTGCTGATTGTCAAGCAAAGATTATTTTAAGTGAGTTGTTTTTTAGCCAAGCATATTGTATGAGTCTTTCCATTCTGCTAGTTGCTTGGCGTCTTCATCGCTAAGACAGCTAATAAAGTCGATGATTAATCTGATTTCACAATATAAAAATGAATATTTCTGATTAGATTTCTTGTCAGAGAGTGATTTTAAGTTTACACGAAGATTATAGGGTAATTTTGAAAATTGATTAGTTTCAAAGTCACTTGATTCGCCTTTCTGGATAAATTCAGTCAAGTACCCCCATATTTTGTCAATAATTATTTCTGTTTCTTTATCTTGAAGTTTTATTTGTTCAGAATCATAAACATATTTCTCCATCATTTCTTTAAGATTATTCATAGTTGGTTTATGAAAGCATTTTTCATCAAGTAATAACTCATTTTGATAAATTCCGTCCATTATTTTATTATAATTTTCACAAAATGACCAACATGCGCAATAAATTAATTGTATTTTTAGTTGTGTAATCCAAGTGTGAATAATATTAAATCTGTCATAGTTATTTGATTTGCTATCTAACTTTTTGTCTAGAATTTCCAGATTGTCCTTGAAATATGATATATGCCGTTCATTGCTTTTCTTAATTTTTTCTAGTGTTTCCGAGATAATTTCTTCAGTTATACATCCTTTAAAGAAAGCATCTTCAAAATCAGCTGTTCTATAAGCAATATCATCTGCAGCCTCTAAAATAAATGCTAGAGGATGTCTTGGATAAATATTTTTATTAGGTTTAATGTGGAGTTCTTCAAAAATTTCCTTAACGTCGTCTTCCTCAGAAAGGTAGAACCCTTTTTTATGAAGATGGACGAAACTATCCTTTGAAATAATCGAGTCTTTACAACAGGTATATTTCATCAAACAGCTTAAGACAGAATAAGTCGGATTAATTATTTTCATTTCTTTTATTGAATCAGCTGATAATAAAAATCTAAGCATTTGTGCGTTGCCCTCAATAATACTTAAATCTTGTTTTTCATCATCTTTAAGAGACATAGTGTGAGATTTTTTGTTTATCCATTCTTTTACGGTTTTTTCAAGATATTTTTCACCCTTGTGACCAAATGGGGGATTTCCAATGTCATGAAGTAAGCCTGCAGTTTTTACTACAGAAATTATATCTTCTTTTCTTGGAAGAAAATCTCTCTGAATACAGGTAAATCGCTTTTTCTTTTCGACTGTTTTTTCATCATTTTTATCTAACATTCCATTTTCAGGATTAAGATAATATTCAATATATCTATCAATCATTGATATTATCTGTTCTGCTACAGAAGATACCTCGAGAGAGTGAGTAAGACGAGTTCTTGTGAACTCAGAGCTACTGAAAGCAAATACTTGAGTTTTGTCTTGCATGGCTCGCACAGCTGAAGATGCCGAGACATTAAAGTAATCAAATTTAAACGGATATTCAGATGGAACTACCAGGTTTGCTTTGTCGTTGAATTCGTCGGGTATTAAATCGTCAGGATTGCCTTCTTTGCGCGTATCATTTAGCAAATCATTCCAGGACATTGGTTTTAATTTCGAATTTTCAGTGCACATGACATCTCCCAGCTAAGTAATAAAAGACCTTACTTATTTATTATATCTTCAAGTGGGAGATTGTTAATTACGACTCACCAGCGGTTACAAAACATCGGTGAAAAAAATCTACTACAAACTGACTTAGATTATGTATATAAGTCAGACATAGGGGTATAAGCAAAACCGTAAAGCAGAAACACGGTATGTGTTTACGGTTAGCTTGTGCCCCTTTTCAGGTCATCTACCTGTGGGGTTTCTCGCCAAACGGAACACATACATAGGAAAGGATGATTCACAATGGGTAAGATTCTTGGAATTGACCTGGGTACTACAAACTCAGCTATGGCTGTCCTCGAGGGTGGAGAGCCAACTATTATCGTAAACGCAGAGGGAGACCGCACAACTCCTTCCGTCGTCGGCTTCCGCGCAGACGGTGACCGCATTGTTGGTAAGGCAGCAAAGAACCAGGCTGTTACCAACCCTGTAAACACCGTCTTTTCCATCAAGCGTTTCATGGGCCGCAAGTTTGACGAGGTCCAGTCTGAGATCAAGACTGTCCCTTACAAGGTTAAGGCTGGCACCGACGGTCGTGCAGTCGTCGAGATCGAGGGCGTTGACTACACCCCAGAGCAGATTAGCGCTATGACCCTTGCAAAGATGAAGGCAGACGCCGAGAAGTACCTCGGTGAACCTGTAACCGACGCTGTCATTACTGTCCCAGCATACTTCAACGACGCACAGCGTCAGGCAACCAAGGATGCAGGTAAGATTGCTGGCCTCAACGTTCAGCGTATCGTCAACGAGCCAACCGCAGCAGCTCTTGCTTACGGTCTGGACAAGAAGGACCAGGACCACAAGGTTCTTGTCTTCGACCTCGGCGGCGGTACCTTCGACGTCTCCCTGCTTGACCTTGCAGACGGCGTTGTTGAGGTTCTTGCAACCAACGGCGACAACCACCTGGGCGGCGACGACTGGGATCAGCGCGTCATCGACTGGCTTGCAGACAAGTTCAACTCCGATAACGGCATCGACCTTCGCAAGGACCCAATGGCACTTCAGCGTCTGAAGGAGGCTGCAGAGAATGCCAAGAAGGAGCTCTCCAGCGCCCAGCAGGCACAGATCAACCTGCCATTCATCACTGCAGACGCATCTGGTCCTAAGCACCTTGACTACACCCTGACTCGTGCAGAGTTTGAGCGCATCACCCGCGATCTTCTCGACCGCTGCAAGGCTCCTGTAACCAAGGCTCTCCAGGACGCAGGCCTTCAGCTCTCCGACGTCAGCGAGGTCATTCTGGTCGGCGGCTCCACTCGTATGCCAGCTGTTCAGGACCTGGTCAAGAGCATGACCGGCAAGCAGCCTAACATGTCCGTCAACCCAGACGAGGTTGTTGCAGACGGTGCAGCTGTTCAGGGTGGCGTTCTTACCGGCGACGTCTCCGGCATCCTGCTTCTGGACGTAACTCCACTGTCCCTGGGCGTTGAGACCCTCGGCGGCGTTGTTGACAAGGTCATCGACCGCAATACCACCATCCCAACTTCCAGCACAAAGGTTTACTCCACCGCAGCTGACAACCAGACCTCCGTTGAGATCCACGTCCTTCAGGGCGAGCGCGAGATGGCTTCTGACAACAAGAGCCTTGGTAAGTTCAACCTTACCGGCATTCCTGCTGCTCAGCGTGGTATTCCTCAGATTGAGGTTACCTTTGACATCGACGCAAACGGCATCTTGAAGGTCACCGCTAAGGACAAGGCAACTGACAAGTCCCAGGAGATTACCATTTCTGGCTCCACTGCTTTGTCCGACGAGGAAGTTGACCGCATGGTCAAGGACGCAGAGTCCCACGCTGAGGAAGATAAGAAGCGCAAAGACGAGATTGAGGTCCGCAACCAGGTAGACTCCCTGGCATACAGCACCGAGCAGACCGTCAAGGACCTTGGCGATAAGGTCCCTGAGGATCAGAAGAAGGCTGTTGAAGAGGCTGTTGCTGAGGCAAAGACCGCACTTGATGGCTCTGATATTGAGGCAATCAAGAAGGCTGGCGAGAAGCTCACCGAGGTTGGTCAGAAGCTCGCAGAGATCGTCTATGCGGACGCTCAGGCTCAAACCGCAGGTAACAACGGCGCAGCAAGCAACCCTTCTGAGCCAGACGTTGTTGATGCAGACTACGAGGTTGTCGACGACGATAAGAACCAGAACTAATCTGAGTTTCTCGGCATATGCACTTGGGTAACTTGGTGTAGTAGCTGGTAGACAATGTGATATGACTCGGAGGCGGCTGGCGGAAACGTTTAGCCGCCTTCTACACATAGGGAGGTGATGGCAGTGGCAACAGCAGACCAGAACAAGGTTGACACTACCTTTGATAACGAGAATAACGGCGATGGAACCGTAGGTGCCGTCGGCGTTGTGGGAGATGGTTCCGCAAGTCAGACGCTTGATGGCAACGAGTCCGCTGCCAACGGCGCAGCTGGCGCGGGCGCAGGTCGTCCGATGACCGAAGAAGAGATGGTTGCAGAGGCAATTCGTCGCGGAGAAGAGACGGCAGAGGCAGAGATTGCTGCTGACGCCCAGCGTGCTGCTCAAGAGCGCGACCGTCTGCAGAACGAGCTGGACTCAGTCTCCGACAAGATTGAGGCAGCAAAGCAGCAGGCAGCTGAGGCAAATGATCGCTTTCTGCGTCTGCAAGCTGACTGGGATAACTACCGTCGTCGTACTGCTCAGGAGCGTCTTGATGAGCGCCAGCGTGCAACAGAGAAGCTGGTAGTTGACCTTCTCCCTGTTATTGATGACCTGGAGCGCGCCATTGAGCACGCGGATAACTTGACTGACCCTGCAGCCAAGCAGTTTGTTGAGGGTGTCTCCGCGGTATGCAACAAGCTCGTAAGCGTCTTGAACAAAGAGGGTGTTGAGGTAGTCAATCCTGTGGGCGAGGCCTTTGACCCCCTTTCTCACCAGGCAGTGAGCCAGATTGAGGACACCGAGGCATATGATGAAACCGTCGCTCAGGTGTACCAAAAGGGCTATCGCATGGGCGGCAAGGACATTCGTACTGCGATGGTTGTTGTGACCCACGGCGGTCCAAAGCGCCCAGCTGAGCCTGAAGCCGCAGATGGCGCAGGTGCAGATGGCGCGGGCGCAGAAGGCGCTGCCGCAAACGGTGCAGCCGAGTAAACAGAGTAGTTTAGAGAGGAGGCCGTGCTGAATGGCAGGTAGTAAGACTTTTTATGACGTTCTTGGCGTGAAGCGCGACGCCTCGAAGTCTGATATTCAAAAAGCGTTTAGAAAACTTGCAGCTAAATACCACCCTGATAGGGGCGGCGATGAGGCCAAGTTCAAAGAGATCTCGGAAGCGTACAACACGCTCTCTGACGATAAGAAGCGCCAGGAGTATGACCAGATGCTGGCATTTGGAGGCATTCCTGGAGGTGGATTTGGTGGTCGCCAGGGCGGCTACACCTACACCACCAACGTAAACGGCGCCAACTTTGCCGATTTCTTTAGCGGCTTTGGCGGCGGCGCGGGCGCGGGAGCTGGCGGCTTTGACTTTGCCGACATTTTTGGTGGGCGAGCAAACCGTCCAGTTGCAGGCAGCGATCTGACTATGTCCGTAAACGTATCGTTTGACGAGGCGTTTAAGGGAACTTCTCGCAAGGCAACATATCGCGTGCCTTCAACTGGTGAGGAGCAGTCACTGACCATCAAGGTACCAGCCGGCGCCTACGATGGCATGAAGCTGCGCTACAAGAAGCATGGCGAGTACGGCGTCAATGGCGGTCCACGAGGCAACCTTGTGGTTACCATCAACGTTGCAGCTCACCCGGTCTTCTCGCGAGATGGTGCTGACGTGCGCATGAAGCTGCCAGTGAGCATCTACGAGGCGGCTTTGGGTACTTCGGTTGACGTGCCAACGCCTGACGGAACTACCGTGCGACTCAAGGTTCCTGCAGGTACGCAGAGCGGAAAGACGTTTAGGTTCAAGAACCTGGGCGCTCCTCGCGTGAAGGATCCTGCAACTCGCGGCGCGCTGTATGTTTCGGTGGACGTCAAGGTTCCAACAAAACTTTCCAAGAAGGAGCGAGATGCTCTTCAGGCGCTGCTTGACGCCGATGAGCGTAGCTACCGAGAGGAGCGGTAATGGCTCGAAAGAAGGACGACGGTCGTAACAAGCCGCTCTACATGATTAGCGTTGCGGCCGAGCTCACGGGC
This sequence comes from uncultured Atopobium sp., assembly GCA_916720465.1. Taxonomy (GTDB): domain Bacteria; phylum Actinomycetota; class Coriobacteriia; order Coriobacteriales; family Atopobiaceae; genus Lancefieldella. The sequence continues at coordinate 11,143 of CAKARF010000012.1, forward strand.
ATGCATCCGCAGACGCTGCGCGTGTACGAGCAAAAGGGCTTGATTAACCCCGGCCGTTCCAGGGGCAACACGCGTCTGTACTCTCGCGCGGACATTGACCGCCTCAATCTTGTCTCAAAGTTGACGGACGAAGGCATCAATCTTGCCGGTGTTGTGCGCATTTTGGACATGCGTGAACGAGCTCTCGAGAAGGACGATCTTATCGATGAGCTGCGTGAACGCATTCGCGTGCTTGAGGACGAGCTCCACGAGTACCACATGCGCGAGCGCATCACCTCGCTTGTTCGTTATAGTGAGACTAGCCCAGAAATGGTGATGCAACGTTTGCTGGGTATGCCCAGCTCCGCTTCTTCTGACGCTAACGCCGAGGGTGACCCGACGCAGCCAAAGGAATCGTAAGACGACGAGGCAAATTGTTACTAGTAAGATGACCAGCTTCCTGTGTGTGCAGGGAGCTGGTTTTTTGTTTGGTTACCATTTACCGAATACCGAATACCGAATACCGAATACCGAATACCGAATACCGAATACCATTTACCGAATACCGAATACCGAATACCGAATACCGAATACCGCATGCAGTCATAACCTTTTTTAAACGAATTCTCTTTTAAGGGAGACGTCATGCTTAAATACCTTTACGCTCAGCAAAAAAGCAAACTAATTTTCTTTGTAGTTTTCTCTCTTTTGAGCAGCTTGTTTGAGATTGCCCTTTCATTTGTCATGCTTCAATCCGTTAATCTTGCCATGGATGGCAATCTGTCGGATGCATTGAATGACGGCCTCTGGTTTGGTCTTTACATACTCTGCTATTTTATCGTCGACTTGATTTGCAGGCGTTTGCGCTGGTCAGTAATACAGGGCTGCCAAATGCATTTGCGTGATGAGCTGATACAAAAGATTTTCAGTCGCTCTATTCCTGAGTTCCACTCATTCAATACCAGTCATTGGCTCTCAATACTTACTAACGACCTTGATTTGCTTGAGGAAGCATACTTTCGCGTCTTTATTGATCTCTTGATAGATGTCTTTTCTGGCGTAGTAAGCCTAATACTCTTGCTGTTTATTTCACCGTGGCTCGTACTGTTCATTTTATGCATGATAGCTGTTCAGATGTTTGTTCCCAACACAATGTCCGGAATCATTTCTAATAAACGAAAAGCACAATCTGAGTCAGCTGAGCATTTTATTGCTACAGCAAATGAGCATCTTGAAGGGTTTGATCTGCTCAGGAGCTTTCATCTAACAGAGGCCTCACGGGTTGCCATGAGTAGTGCGAATCAGGCTTGGGAGAAGCAGAAATTTGGTGCTCGGTACTTTAGTTCTTTAGCTCGCTTACTTTCATTCACTGTGGGTCAAATTATTTACATTGGAATTTATTTTATTGGCGCCATTCTTACCCTTAATGGATTAATGACAGTAGGAATGATGGTTGCGGCATCTCAGCTTGTTGTCTACATAGCAAATCCTATTCAAAACATAAGTGATTCAATTACTGATATGAGAAGCGCAAAAGAGATAATTACTAAAATACAAACGCTTCTTAATGAAGTCCCAGCTACAGAAAGTGGGGCAGAAAATACCCCTGAGCTCTTTAAAAATCTAACGGTCAATCATGTTTCGTATGGCTACGACAAGGACAAATTAGTTTTATCGGATATTGGTTTTAATTTGGAGCGCGGCGGAAAGTATCTTCTTGAAGGAAGCTCGGGAAGTGGAAAAACAACACTAATCAAACTGTTAACGGATGCTCTGAGCCCAGATAGCGGAGATATTTGCTTGGATGGCGTGCCAATCAAGCAATTCAAAAGTGAGCAATACGCTCGGTTCATAATCCCTTGCTCTCAGCAAACATTCATTTTTAATGCGACTATTAGGGATAACGTTACGCTGTTTTGCCATGAGTTTTCCGATGAAGAAATTATTGATGCTATAACAAAATCAGGCTTTTCTGAGATTCTTACCAGATATCCAGATGGAATCAATCATATGATTGACCAGGCAGGAAGCAGTCTTTCTGGTGGAGAACGACAGCGGTTAGCTCTTGCGCGAATCTTTTTGTTTAAGCCACAAATTGTGATTTATGACGAGAGCTTTGCCCACTTGGATTCCGATTCTGTTCAAAGCCTCATTGATTTGATCTTAAAAGATGATGAGAGAACCGTTGTTATGACATCTCATCAAGTAACTCCAGAAATAAGAGAGCGCTTCCACTCTCTCGTTCTAAAAGACGGAAAAATCCGGTCAGAAACCGCTTAGCTTTTGCTTCTTGACCTAGTTGTAATACGTGAATACAATGATATAACTAGGTAAAGGAGAGGATATGGACAGTGTTGTAACCGCCCGTGTTCCTGTTGAAGTCAAAAATCAGGTTTCTGAAGTTCTTGAATCGCTTGGGTCAAACACCACCAAACTGATTAATGCTGCATTTGAATATGTGCTGGTAACAGGCAAGCTTCCTGATGCTCATGAGGGTGATGTGTCAGAACTGTCTGCTAGAGGGTCTTCTCGCCAATTGAGCGAGAAGGACAAAGAGCAGCTCTCGGCGCTCTTTGGAAAGATTTCTGTTCCTGCACCGGCGTCATTTTGGAATGATTTAGGCGATAACACCTACAAAGAGGCAATCAGTGAGTGGAGGTCAAGTGACTATGAAGCTCTTGATTGATACTAACGTTTTGCTGGACGTCTTTCTGTGCAGAGAACAGTTTGTTGCTGATGCTAAAAAGCTTTTCATAATGAAGCAGTTCAGAGATGCTGAGCTGTGGATAGCGGCTCAGTCATATACGGATCTCTACTATGTGGGCGTTAAGGCTCATGGTTCTGCTCGTATGCAAGAAATACTAAAAGAGGTATTTCCGCTGCTTAACGTGTGTTCTATTGATGGTGCAGATATTTCGAATGCACTGTCGGAGCAATGGGAAGATTTTGAAGACTGTCTTATTTGGCGAGCAGCTAAAAAGATAAAGGCAGACTATATCGTCACAAGAAATGTGGCAGATTTTTCTCGCTCGGATATACCAGTGCTTACACCTGCCAAGTTTTTCTCGACAATGGAAGCTGAGCAAAATCTGGTCTATGAAGAGGCAGAATTTTAGAAGCTACAAGGTGCGGGATGGGGCCACAAAAAAGCTCAGCATTTAGTTATGGTCAAACTCAGCGCAAGGCTACGTAAAAGCTCAGTACAACGCAATAAGAAAATCTACTACAAACACACTTAGATATGTATTAAAAGTCGTGCTTGAGGGTATATAGAATCCGATGAAGATTCAGTCCCCGGCACGATTCTTGTTTGGGGTAGGAGGGTGATTTTATGAGACTAGATAAATGGGCTGTAACCGCCCAGGAAGCACTGCAGGCAGCTCTTGGTATTGCTACCGACGTAGAGGCTTCCGAGGTTGCACCAACGCACCTGCTCAAGGCGCTGCTGGACAGCAACGAGCGCAACCTGCGTTCTATCTTGGAGAAGATTGGCGCAGATCCTGACACCATTGCTACACAGGTAGACCAGGCAATTTCCAAGGCTCCAAAGGTAAGTGGAGCACAGATTGGCATTGGCAATGATCTTCTCAAGGTTATTAACGAGGCCGAGAAGCTTGCCACTAAGCTGGGAGATTCCTACGTTACCTCTGAGCACCTGCTCACTGCGCTGGCAAACGACAACACTGACGCAGGTAGGATTCTTCGCGACGCCGGCGTTACCGCTAAGCGCGTGGAAGAGGTCTACAACGAGCTGCGCGGCGATGAGCGCGTAACCTCTCAGGATGCAAAACCGCAGTTTGAGGCGTTGGAGCAGTACGGCCGTAACGTAACCGACCTTGCTCGTCAGGGAAAGCTTGATCCAGTTATTGGCCGCGTCGAAGAGATTCGTCGCACCATTCAGGTTTTGAGCCGTCGTACCAAGAACAATCCTGTTCTTATCGGCGAGCCTGGTGTTGGTAAGACCGCAATTGTGGAAGGTCTGGCAGAGCGCATTGTTTCTGGCGACGTTCCAAGTACCCTGCGCGACAAAGAGCTTGTTGAGCTTGATATGTCTGCCCTGGTAGCAGGCGCAAAGTACCGCGGCGAGTTTGAGGACCGCTTGAAGAGCGTGGTCAAAGAGGTGGCCAAGTCTAACGGCCAGATTATCCTCTTCATCGACGAGCTCCACACCATCGTAGGCGCTGGCGCTTCCGAGGGATCCATGGACGCTGGTAACATCTTGAAGCCGGCACTTGCCCGTGGCGAGCTCCGCGCAATTGGTGCTACTACGCTGGATGAATACCGCAAGTACATCGAGAAGGACGCTGCTCTTGCGCGTCGTTTCCAGACCGTACTTGTCTCCGAGCCTTCTGTTGAAGACACCATTTCTATCCTGCGTGGTCTTAAGGAGAAGTACGAGCAGCACCACCGCGTTCGTATTACGGACTCCGCCCTGGTTGCAGCTGCGGACCTCTCTAACCGCTACATTTCTGATCGATTCCTGCCAGATAAAGCAATTGACCTGGTAGATGAGGCAGCGTCTAGGCTGCGTATGGAGCTTGATTCCATGCCAGCAGAGATTGATGCGGTTGATCGTCAGCTCACTCAGATGCAGATTGAGGAGCAGGCTCTGATGAAGGAGGAGGATGCTGCCTCCAAAGAGCGCCTGGAGAACCTTCGCGCAGAGATTGCTACGACGCAGGAGAAGCTTGATGGCATGAAGGCCAACTGGCAGAACGAGCGCGGGGCAATTGACCTGGTACAGGACTTGAAGTCTCAGATTGAGGACGCAAAGACACAGATGGAGCGCGTGACCCGTGAGGGTGATTTGGCGCAGGCATCCGAGCTTCGTTACAGCACCATTCCAGAGCTTGAGCGTAAATACGATGAGGCAGAAAAGGCCCTTCTCGCCAAGCAGGAAGACGGCGGAATTCTCAAGGAAGAGGTCACCACAGACGAGATTGCCGAGGTAGTTTCTTCGTGGACCGGCGTGCCTGTGTCCAAGATGATGCAGGGCGAGATGGACAAGCTCAAGAACCTTGAGGACCAGCTTCACCTGCGTGTTATTGGCCAGGACGACGCTGTTTCCGCAGTTGCTGCAGCAGTTCGTCGTTCTCGCGCAGGCCTCGCAGATCCAAATAAGCCTCTGGGCAGCTTCTTCTTCCTGGGCCCAACCGGCGTGGGTAAGACTGAGCTAGCAAAGGCGCTGGCAGAGCTGCTGTTTGATGACGAACGCTCGCTGGTCCGCATTGATATGTCTGAGTACATGGAGAAGTTCTCGGTCCAGCGACTCATCGGCGCACCTCCAGGATACGTGGGCTATGACGAGGGTGGCCAGCTCACCGAGGCAGTTCGCAGGCATCCATACTCCGTCATCTTGCTGGACGAGATGGAGAAGGCTCATCCTGACGTCTTCAACATCTTGCTACAGGTTCTGGACGACGGTCGTCTGACGGACGGTCAAGGTAGGGTAGTGAGCTTCAAGAACACCATCATTATCATGACCAGTAACGTTGGTTCGCAGTTCATTGCTGGTGCTGGCGAAGAGGGCCTTACCGAAGAGTCCAGGAAGCAGGTCATGGAGGCACTGCGTAGCTCCTTCCGCCCTGAGTTCTTGAACCGTATCGACGACGTGGTTGTCTTCCAGCCTCTGGGTCTTGAGGACATCGAGCGCATCGTGGACATTCAGCTCAAGGATGTTCGTAGCAGACTTGCGAGCGAGCGCATGACGCTGGAGCTTTCCGAGGCTGCAAAGCAGTCGCTGGCTCTTGACGGCCTGGATCCTGTTTACGGCGCTCGTCCTCTGAAGCGACTGATTCAGCGTCGCGTTGTTGACCAGGTAGCAAACTTGATTATTGCAGGTGAGCTGCATGAGGGCGATACTGTTCTGGTTGATACTGACGAGAACGGCAACTTGGTTGCTCGCAAGAAGTAAGTGAGGCTGCGCATGTGTGACGAGACAAAGAGGGCCGAGAAGTCCGAGCTACAGACCGTGGCACACGAGGACGTTGCGACGGCTACACCGCAGGTCGCGGCTGCTGCGACGGCGAAACCACAGGTCGCCGCGCAGCCAGCGGCGCACAAGGCCACGGCGCACAAGGACGCAGATTCCAAGAAAGCGCAGGTTGTTGACCCGGAGTTTGCTCGCGCGGAAAACGAAGACGATGACGGTTACGACCCGTATTCCGATCGTCGTCCCGTGAGCGAGCCTCTCTTTGAGCGCGATCCCTGGAGCTAGACGATAGGGTTTCTCGTCAGGCGCGGGTACGGGTTCGCGGGGTGACGCGAGTGCACGGGTTTCTCGCCAGGTGCACTCTTACTGCGTGCTAAGCTCTACGAACAAAGCCGCTGGTACATGACGTATCAGCGGCTTTTTGCGTGCGGCTTGGCGTTACGTTCATGATTGTGAGCCTGAAAAGTGCATCATGTTTGAGTAAACTTACTCAGACATGATGAGAAAAACCGGCAAATTGCTCAGACAAGGTGCACTTTTCCGGCTTGAATTCTCATCGCAAGTGCAACAACAAAAGACAAGGTAGTGACCCATGGGTCTACAATGGCGCTTA
>CAKARF010000013.1 GCA_916720465.1 uncultured Atopobium sp.
TTAACTACCTTAATTTACCTGTTAATGGTGGTCTTTCTGCTGGCTTTAGGGCTGGCATGCGCTATGCAAAAGAGCATGGCTACGATGCAGTGGTGCAGTTTGACTCCGATGGCCAGCACAGACCCGAGTACATTGCTCCTATGGCCCAGGCAATGGTAAACGAGGGAGCAAACATTGTTATTGCTTCCCGCTTTGTCACCAAGGCTCGCGGAAACTCTCCCCGAGAGATTGGCTCCAAGCTAATCTCTTGGCTCATTAAAACAAGCACTGGTCAGACCATCACTGACCCCACGTCAGGCATGCGTATGTACGACCGCGGCCTCATCGAGACGTATGCGCGCTCCTTTGATTTCTCCCCCGAGCCAGACACTATCTCGTTGCTGATGCGTCGCGGCGCAAAGGTTGTCGAGATTGAGACTGAAATGCGTGAGCGTCAAGGTGGCGAGTCCTACTTGAGCTTCTACAACTCAATTATGTACATGGCTCGCACGTGCCTTTCGCTTTTGCTCTTCCAGTGGTTTAGATAAGGTGACACCATGACTTTAGTTCTGAGAATTCTGCTGCTTATTGGCGCCCTTTTTGCCATGGGCATTGTCATCAATAGCGTCCGCAAATCAAAGATTCGCATCTCCGACTCAGTCTATTGGGTTGTTTCTGCAGGTATCCTTGTTTTGTTTGCGCTCATTCCTCAGCTTGCCTATTTCTTCTCAAGTCTGTTTGGCTTTATGAGTCCTGCAAACTTTGTTTTGCTGCTGGTTATTGTGATGATTCTCATTAGGCTCTTCCATCAGTCCTGTGCAATTTCTAAGCTTACCTATAAGGTTGAACAGCTTTCTAGTGAACTTGCCCTGCGTGATAAAGACGCACGTGACGAGAAGAACCTTGATTTTGTAACTGATCTGAACCAGCGCACTCGCGTGTAAACAACACGTCAGCTCCCTGACAGCACGCTCACACAGGCAATACCTTAAAAAAGTCCGCTTACGCAGCGGACTTTTTCTTTTGATCTTTAAATCCCAAGAAGCAGAAGATGCCAAACACAAGGGCAAGAATTGCAAGCGAGGCATCATAAAGCACGCACGCTCCCATAATGCCAAAGTTGCCCACAAACCATCTTCCGGTAAGTGCAGCAAATCCCGCACCTGCAGCGTAGCTTACAAAGACGGCAACCTGCTTACGCATGGTTACTACCGCGTAGTACAAGATAACCGTCAAAGCATTAAGCAAGCCGCCAAAGAGCAACATTAAAAGCTCTAGCTTATATGGCTCAAAATCAAGGCCATACAAAAGTCCAAGCACCGGAGCGCCTAGAGGCCACGCCAATGCCATAGAAACAACAGTAGCCAAGGCAACTACGGCAAACCCTTTAAGAATCAGACCCACAAACTGCTTGTCTTGCTGATTATTCCAATATTCGGCCATTTGAGTGAGCAGTGGCTTAAAGACAAAGTTACTTAAAAGATTGATAACCATGGCTGGCATGGCCAATGCCGTAAAGAACGTAAGAAGCGCCTGATCACTCAAAGCGCCCAGCGCATAACGAGGAGCGCCGACAACGTATGTCAGCAAGAATGAACCAGCAAATAATGGTGCGGTGGTAACCAACAGCTTTGTAATTTGCTTGATGTCAAAGGTGGGCTTAAGCGTTGCCATCTTCTTGGTAGGAGGAATGACAAGCGCAACCATAACCACCAGCGATGCAACAAAAGAAAGAGCTGCGCCAACAAGCAGGTTCTTTGTAAGAATCACACCTACCGCAAAGCCAACAACGGTTGCAAGCACGCGGTAAAAGAATGCTCTACCAGCAATATCTAAGCGACCATGCTGCTGGAACATGCCATGGAAAACATCTTCTACAACGTCAAATAAGCGAAGTGATGCAATGAGGGCATACAGCACCCCCTCGTAGCTCAATCCCTGGGACTGCAGAGTGAAGATAATGATTCCCGCAATCATCAAACCAGTTGTGATGATTCGTGCCGCAAGATACACACCAAACGAGAATACTTCTTCTGTATCGGTGACCTGGTACGTCCTAATTTCAAAGTGACCAATGACCATAAGCTGCTGAGCAACAGCATACGCAAGCGAGAAAACACCACCGGCAGCAGCTCCCATGGTACGCGTGACCACCATCAACATAAGCACTGTTGAGGCAGCGTTCATCAAGGAACCAAGTGTATTCCAGAAGTAGTTTTTCTTAAGCTGTTCCGCAGAAGTATCAATAGTCATAGTTAGCTTTTCTGACCAAAGTCTTCAAATGCCTGACGGCTTCCTTTGGTAACGTCTACATCTTTCCACTTACCAAAATCAAGTTCACTTGGATAATGATTTTTGCGTTCGGATATAGGAGGAAGTTTCATATATTCACCATATGCATTCGTTAACAATTTGTCATACGCATTCGGTAGCGTAGTTGTTATGTCTTCAAAAGGTACTCGAATCATTGGATATAAATCCTCGAGCGTCATTTCCCAGTTTTCTGGATCTGACTCTACAAAGCAAGTGTATCGAGTAGTTTCTTCTCTTTCTGCCACTCTTGCGGCTTTTTCCCATTTTGACAAAATATATTTAGAAGATACGTGCAAAACTTTTAGTAGGTAATGAATGGTATAGCAAACACCAGAGGCAAGTTTTCTTTTCCATCCGCTTAAAGGTATATGGGGTGTTGGAGTTACCAAAAGGAAATTCAGACGCCCCCAAAACCAAGTGCGACGCAACGCCTTTTTAAATGCTTTTGGATTTGAAGGTATTTTGTCAAATGGAAATATACCAATTGCAATTGAATACTTAAATGGACAATTTGAAAAATCGTCTGGAACACATACTGTACCTTTTAAAGATAGATTCGAATTCATTGCGGGGAAAAAATTATCTGTTCTTCCATTTTGTAAGCAAAAATCTGGTCGTAAAAGAGCTGGACCTTTCTCTAAGAGAATCTCATAATCCTCTCGTAACATGGAAATATCTACATCATCATCCCAAGGTATAAAACCTTTATGCCTAACTGCGCCAATTGCAGTCCCGCTATACGCTTGATATGAAATATTTAATTCAGTACAGACTCGATCAAGTTCGTCTATGAGCATTGTAGAAAGCAATTGAATCCGTCTTAATTCGGCATAATTTTCGTACTCTTTATAATCATCAACACTCACTGCTATCTCCAAACCTTAAGCTTTCTATTTATAGATAATTTCTAACTATATCTAAACCTATAATACTAGACATCGGAGCTAATCGATTGGATATAGCAATGTATACACCTCAGGATCACACGTTTGCTGTCTGCGCTTATGGCGAGAGCCCCTATCTAGAAGAGTGCATTCTCTCGCTCAAGGAGCAGACATTGTCTACGAATATTCTTTTGGCTACTTCAACACCAAACGAACTGATTCAGTCTCTTTGCGAGAAGTACAACATTCCCATGCATATCAATCCTGGTCCAGGAGGCATCGCTGGCGACTGGAACTTTGCGGTAAGCGTTTGTACAACTCCTTTGGTAACCATTGCTCACCAGGATGACCTCTATAAACCTTCCTATGCAGAGCATATGCTTGACCGCGTCAACAGTTCTTCTCACCCGCTGATTTATTTCACCAATTACGGTGAGCTGCGTGACGGCAAGGAGGTTCTTGAGAATCGTTTGCTTAAGGTAAAGCGTCGCCTTTTGTACTCGCTCTCAAAGCCAGAAAATGCAGGCAAGTCATGGGCCAAACGTCGTGCGCTTGAGCTGGGTTGCGCCATTTGCTGCCCAAGCACCACATTGGTCCTTCCCAACCTTGAAGTGCCTGTTTTCAAAGCTGGATTTGGCTCTAACCTAGACTGGGAAGCATGGGAAGCAATTAGTAAACGTGAGGGTGATTTCTTGTACGACACCCGTGTGCTCATGCTTCACCGCATCCATGAAGATTCTGAAACCAGTCACCTTATTCACGATAACCGTCGTGAACAAGAAGATCTGGAGATGCTCAAGAAGTTTTGGCCAGCTCCTGTGGCCAAGCTTATTAACATGGCCTATAAGAGCGGACAAAAAAGTAACGGTTAGTTTGTCATTACAGCGTAGAAACGTGACAACTAGAAACCATATAAGTGCAGGTTGTATACTTATATAAAACAATGTAGCAATCATTGGAGAAATATGCTGAACTTTGCTGTTGGTCCCGTTCAATCAGAAGACGATGTTCGTGCTCTTGGCGCGCTTGATGTCCCCTACTTTAGGACTCCAGAGTTCTCAACTACCATGCTTGAGAACGAGCAAATGCTCTGTGAGCTGGCAAAAGCACCAGAGGGTTCTCGTGCTGTTTTTGTAACTGGATCTGGTACTGCAGGAATGGAAACCGTTGTTGCAGGCACCCTCTCAGCAGAAGATAAAGCTCTTGTAGTTGACGGCGGTAGCTTTGGTCATCGTTTTGTTCAGCTTCTTGAGCTGCATAACATTCCACATACCGTCATTAAGCTCAACTACGGCTCACCTTTAACTGCAGCCGATTTAGAGCGTTATCAAAATCAGGGCTACACTGCATTTCTCGTCAATCTTGGTGAAACTTCTCAGGGTATTTTGTATGATGCGGAGCTTATCTCTGCATTCTGCAAAGCAAATAATCTGTTCTGGATTGCAGACTGCGTCAGTTCTTTCTTAGCAGATCCCTTTGACATGGCTTCTTTAGGTGTAGACGTCATGATTACTGGCTCTCAAAAGGCGCTTGCCTGCCCTCCAGGCATTTCTCCAATTGTGCTTTCTCCAAAGGCAGTTAATAAGATTGCTGGAATTAAAGCACCATGCATGTATCTTGACCTTAATTTGCTTCTCCAAAATGGAGAGCGCGGCCAAACGCCTTTTACTCCAGCAGTACAAGCGCTTCTTCAAATCCATAAACGCCTCAGCAACATTGTTAAAGCAGGCGGCGTTGATGCTGAAAACGCACGTATTGCAGCACTCGCAAAAGATTTCCGTGAGCGCGCTCAAAGTCTTCCGTTTGAGATGCGCCTTGTTTCTCCTTCAAATGCAGTCACTTTCCTTTCAACTGGTAACTACTCTGCAAAAACGCTTTTCCAAGTGCTTAAAGATGAATACGGTATGTGGATTTGTCCAAATGGTGGCGAGAACGCAGATACTTCTTTCCGTGTTGGACACATTGGCGCACACGACGTAAGTGACAATGCTGTTCTTGTTGCAGCAATTCATGACGTTCAGCGTAGAGGTCTTTTAACCACTAGGGAGTAACCATGACAAAGGTAATCACCTATGGCACCTTTGACCTGCTTCACTATGGTCACACTAACCTACTCAAGCGCGCCAAAGACCTGGGCGACTATCTTATCGTAGGCGTTACCGCTGAAGCCTACGATATGGCTCGCGGTAAAATCAACGTAAAGCAAAGCCTCTCTGAACGAATTGAAAACGTCAGAGAAACCGGCCTTGCTGACGAGATTATCGTTGAGGAATACGAAGGTCAAAAAATTGACGATATCCGCCGTTATGGTGCAGATATTTTTGCCATCGGCTCAGACTGGAAAGGCAAGTTTGACTACCTTTCTGACTACTGTAAAGTCGTGTATCTTGACCGAACAAAAGGCATTTCAAGCACGGAGCTTCGCAGTGAAGAGCGCAAGCTTTCTGTTGGCCTTATTGGTGACGCTTCTTGGCTTGATAAATACAGAAGACAAGCTCGCTTTGTAAATGGCATGGAGATTGAGGGCATTGCTACCCCTGACACCACTATACTTACTCCTGAGCTGGCTGAGTTACCTGTTGTAACCTCTGATGTTTCTGAGCTTTTGCAAAAAGTTGACGCTATTGTCATAGCCTCAGATCCATCACTTCACGAGAAACAAATCAGACAAGCACTTGAGGCGGGAAAGCACGTTCTATGTGAATCCCCCTTTGCTCTTACGCCAGAAGCTGGCGATTCTCTGGTAGCTTATGCGCAAGAGCATGGTCTGGTGCTCCAAGATGCTATTAAAACAGCCTATTCAACCGCCTTTCATCGACTTGTTCTTTTGGTTAAAGGTGGAAAAATTGGCAAGGTTGTCTCAGTTGATGCAACCTGCACTTCTCTTCGTTACAACAAAACTGATGATTCAATTACTGGCGCCAACTGGGGTGGCATGGGCGAATGGGGTCCCATCGCTCTTCTCCCCATCTTCCAAATTCTTGGCACCGACTATACGTCTTCACAAATCATTACCCGTGGCGAGAAGGGCTTTGTCCACGAGGGTGAATTTACCAAGATAGATTTTGTCTATCCAAGTGCGGTAGCTTCTATGAAAGTAGCAACCGGTGTTAAATCTGAGGGCGAGTTGGTTATTTCTGGTACTGACGCTTATGTCTATGTACCAGCGCCTTGGTGGAAAACAGATTACTTTGAAATCCGCTACGAAAATCCTGCAGACAATAAGCGCTACTTCTATCAACTTGATGGTGAGGGCTTTAGGTTTGAGCTTATTACGTTTGCTCAGGCTATTGCAAACAGTGCTTCAAATTCTTATATTTCCCGAGATATTTCACGCACGCTTTGCAAGGTAATGGGCGATTACTATCTAGGAACAAATACTTTGCAGATTAGTTAGCCTTAGATCTAAAATCAGAAGCTCGTAACTACTATCTTGTTACGAGCTTCTTTTTTGAGAAAAAGATAAAATAGGCTCTGTTAAATCTATTTCACTTAAACAAGGGGTTTCGTTGACCATGACCACATCGTCAGCCAATAAAATTCTGCTCATCATCCATGGCTTACTCTACACGCTTGTGTTGACTCTAGTCTGGTGGGCACTTCTGCCTGCAACAGCTCAGGCCTATGTTGACCCATCGGTTATGACCTACACCATTCAGGCACTGGCAGCAGTTGTGGTTGCACTCTCTGCTGTGCTGGGTGTGGCGTTTAGACGCTCTCGTAAGGTACTGTTCCGTCTGCTTAAGATTGACGAGAACGCAAACAAGATCGTTGAAGGCGCTGTGCACAAGGTAGACACCAAGGGTGCTGAGGCTGCAAACGCTCAGATGAAGGAAATCCTCGCGGCAGAAGCTATACGCCTTAAAGAGCAAAAAGAGGGCACCCTCAAGCCCAAAGGCCGCGTTGGTGTAGCATTTCTAGTTTCATTCTTCACGGTTTTTACCATCTTGGTTGTCGCTCCACTTGAGCTGGTGGCCAGCAATGCAAAGGATCTATCGTTTAGTCTTAATGATGTAGCAGGTCCTGTATTTTTATCTGGTCTTTTGCTAACACTTATTTCTACCGCAGCTCTTTCACTCCTGCGTAAGCGCGTGTTTAACGTTGCTGTTGCATTTGTAGGAGCCATCGGTGTGGCATCGTACATTCAGGCAGTATTCTTGAATGGTGGCATGCCACTTGCAGATGGTCATGAGGTTATTTGGTCCAACTTCACCAGTCAAATGATTGTCTCTGGCCTCATCTGGCTCGCAATCATTGCAGCTGCAGTGACCTTCTCGCTTCTAAAAGCCCGCCAGCTTAGAACAGGTCTTCTGGTAATCGCAACAGCGCTTATCATTGTCCAGGCAGTAGGCGTTGCAAGTCTGTGGGGTCCTGCGATCGCAGCGTCGATAGATGCTCACGCTGAGCACCAGCAGGTTATCGCAACGCGCGAGGGCCTCTACAACGTTTCCTCCAAGAAGAACGTCGTAGTGTTTGTCCTGGACACCACCGATACCGCTTTTGTCCAGAAGCTCTACGATGAGTATCCAGAGACATTTGCGTCCCTTACTGGCTTTACCTGGTACAGAAATTCCGTCGGCTCCATGATTCCAACACGCTATGGCATTCCTTCCCTTGTCTTTGAGAATCGTCTGCAACCTGGTCAATCATTTGGAGACTTTGTTAATGGTTGGGCAGATAACAGCCATTATCTTGATGACATCAACAAACTTGGCTATTCCGTTGGTCTGTATACCGATAACTTTAATTCAATCTATACCGACTATATGCACAACCGCACTATCAACTATCACGAGCTTCGCGGCCGTGGTTCAGAGAATCAGCTCAACGTTCTTGGTGCGCTTCGCATTCTCTACAAGACGGCATTTTGTAGAGACATGCCTTGGGTATTTAAGCCTCGATTCTGGTATTACACCGAGGATCTCAATATGCGTATGATGAGGAAATTTACGTATGACGAGGTTGACATGTCTTCTCAACGCTATAACGAAGATGATCTTAAGTATTACCAAGAACTCCAGCACTATGGTCTGTCTGTTCACGATGAAAACGATACGGGAAGTTTCCGCTTCATCCATCTTATGGGATCCCATGGTCCTTTCATCCTTAATAGGAACCTTGAGCGCCCCAAAAATCCAAGCGAAGAGAATGAAATTGAACAGACGAGAGGTGCTTGGAAAATCGTAGATGCTTATATTGCAGAGCTTAAGCGTCTTGGCCTCTACGAAAACACCTCAATTATTGTGACTGCTGACCATGGTCGCTGGTATCTAACGCCAAACGATATTACCGAGACTTCTGCTCCAGCAATCTTCTATAAACCTGCCGGTCAAAGTGCAGAAGAAGCCGAGCAACCAATGCAGATCTCAGATGCTCCTGTCTGGCACTACGATATCTTGGCTCAAACACTCAAAGATATGGGCGCAGATTCTCAGATGCTCTCTAACTACACCACTCCTCTTGATGAGTCTTATGAGGGAGAGAATCGTCCTCGTTACTACATTGAAACTATTACCGAGAATAACCGCGATGCAGAACTTAGAGAGTTTGTCATCAATGGCGATGCAACCGACTTTACTGCCTGGAGTTTGACAGGAAATAACTGGAGGCTCGTTTCCGACAAATAGCTCACAAACTAGAGCTAAAAGCTTTAGACAAACAAAAACGAGTCATTCTTACCGTAGAATGACTCGTTTTTTAAGACATCTAGAATTGCAGAAACAAACTAATCTCTCTTGAGCAGCTCACTCCAATCTGGAGTTGCAGAAAGAACCGTTCCTACAATAATGACAATGCAGCAAATTACAACCAGTGGAGATGGAATTGCTTCAGGCATAATTGTTGGCAGGATAATACCTGCAAGAGCTGCAAAAATGACCGACCATGCAGAGTAAGAAATGTTCAGTGCCATACCGCGAGAAGCACCGATGGCGTCAATTGCCTTGTAGTAGAAGAGATATGAGGCGGTACCTGCAAGAGCGGCAATAAAGACAACGCCATTAGCAGGAGTTAGTGCAACCTGTGCAGCAAAATCAACGGAACCAGCCAATGGCAAGATGAGAAGACCATAAGCAAACGCAGAGGTGGTTTCCCTAATCTGAAGAGCAGTCTCGTTATCAACAGCATCGTCTTGCATGCCCCAAGCCAAAATAACCGCCTCAGAGCCCCAGCCAAAGACACATGCAGCAACACCCAAGATGCCCACAAGAACGTTTCCATTACCCTCGCCTGCTGCTGTTGAGAGACCAATAACCATGACGCCGACAAGAGCCACAATAAGGGCAATGACCTGCTTTAAGTTCATCTTTTCTTTGAGCAAAAGCCATGCCAAAAGTGAACCAACTGCAGGATAGAAAGCTGAAATAGCAGCGGTGTAACCAGGTCCAATGGTATTAATAGCAGCTAAGTAACCACTCATACCAATTGGTCCACCCAGGAGTGCACCAAGCATAACTACACGGCCACTCTTTGTTTTTGCTGCCTCAAGGGTGTCTTTAAGTCTGCCTTTCTGAGCCATCATGACAAAAAGAACTGCAGCGGCAAAGAAATCGTGCATGAATGCGCTGGCAAATGACGCTTGAGCTGAATCAACATAAGGACTCATACCAAGAGCAACACCAAGAATAACGGTATCAACCGCCCAAAGAATACCACTTAAAAGACCATAATACATAGTTTTCCCCTTTTGCTCTTAGTTCTGAGCGTCTTCGTACCAAGAAAGAACACGATCAATATTGTTTGCAGCGTAGCGATAGTAAATGAAGAACCACTCGCCTACGTTCTCGCCCTCTGCTTCCTTGACCAGAGACCACAAATACCAGCACCAACCAGCAAAGACTACATAGCTCCAGAAGTGTCTGCGCTGCTCAAACGTTGCCTCTTGTCCAAAGTAATAATCAATAGCAGCATTTGCCTCATCGTCAGTAAGCTCGCAGCAAACCGTAAAAGTACCAAAGTCATTTGCCTCATCTGACATGCCTGCATATTCCCAGTCAATAAGGCTGTAGGTACCAGCCTCATCAATCAAGAAATTCAGATAGAAGAAATCATTGTGTGAAATAACAACTGGATACTGATCTGCATCTGCATACTTCTTCAAGCGCAAGACCTTCTCGCGAAGCTCATAGTAGCCAGGAATCTCAATAGGACCCTCTTCAAGCAGGAGCTTCTCGTAATTAAGACCCTCGTTGACAAAGTCAAAAGAGCGATCGAGCGAGGCGCCGCTATGGTGCAGTTTATTACCCATCTCCATTGCGCGCTTGAGCTGCTCAGGGTTATGAGGATCAAGATTCTGAGCGTTTTTCACAAACTTGGAAATCTTCCAACCCTCTTTTTGGTCCTCGTAAATAAAGGTGTTGTCTAGGCCAAGCTCACGAGCAAGTCGAAGACCAGCCTCTTCAGCTGCACGATCAACGAGTTTCTCGGTACCAACACCTGGATGCCTGTAGACATACTCCTGAGCATCATCACCATATCCCACAATAAAGTGAGCAGATAAATTGGTAAGTCCCTGTTTTAGAGGATAGAAACCGTGGATATCCTTCTTCTGGCAATGAAGAACCGAGACAATGTTGTCAAAAATCTCTGAGTCGATGTTCTCAATAAATGCTGGGTCAAACTGACGAAGCTCATCAAGGGAATCAAACTCGTAAATAACGCCATCAGGATACTTTCTAATGGTCATGGAAAGCTCTTTGATGTGACGGACGTAAATCTCTTCCCAGAGCATATCAACGGTTTCTGGCTTGTCGTAGACAGCCTCAAGAATATCTACAAACTTCTTTGAGAATTGCCTGTCAAAATAAACGTGACCCAGCATAATCCAAGAATTTGAACCGCCAATTTCTACGCCGGCAATACGTCCGCCGCGACCCTCTTTAAGACACCACTCATCAGTTTCTCCTGCAACGTACGTTGCTGAGTAATAAGCCTCATAGACATAGTGCTCAAAGGGATTCTGAGTAAAGTAATCATCAGAGGAGCAAATATACGTATTATCAAGCTGGTCTTTTACATACCAAAGCGTGGAATTGTTATTTCTTGTTGCATAGTCAGGATTCACAACAATCTTGACCCCATACTTCTCCTCCAGATAGAAGAAGTACTCCTTCTTATAACCCACAACAACGGTGATGTCAGTAATACCAGCTTCAAGCAACTGATGAATCTGGCGCTCGATCAGAACTTCTCCACGAACCTTCAGGACACCCTTTGGCTTCTCATATGAAATAGGTGCAAAGCGAGAAGACAGACCAGCTGCCATAATAATGGCATTCTTAACCTCATAAGGTTTCAGAGCTTCAAGACCCTTTGGTGTGATGAGTCCCTCTTCAATAAGACCCTGGTCCTCAAGCGTTTTTACTGCTGAATTAACTGATCCCAAAGAAAGCTCAGTTTCTTCTGCAAGCTGTCTCTGATTGAGCTTCTCGTCAGAAAGAGCAATAGTTTTTAATACAGAAAACACGTTATTTGTTAGTGCCACGGTTCCTCCAAATGAAGACCAATTAACTGCGAAATAAACTTCCAAACCAATTTACGTCAGTCATAATACTCCTGTGTTCAAATTTTGACAAGTATAATAGTATTTTGAACATACGAGCTTCAGAGGATTGCCAAGGACTGCCGATCTAACAAAAAAACGGCAGGAGATGCCGTTTTTTCCTTTTATCTATTGCTTAACAAACGAGAAGACCCTAGTAAGGACCAAAATCCAAACGTGCTGGATAGTGGTTTTTACGCTTCTCAACTGGTGGCATTTGCATGTAATCGCCGTAAAGCATCCTAAGGAATTTATCATTTTGATTAGGGAACGCTACTTGAATTCCATCAAAATCAAGCTTATCGACAGGAAAAACCTCATCAACTGGATAGGTATTTACAAACCTATCAGTATCGTGCAGGTAGGCAATTCTTTTTGTCTTAACGTGAGCAAAGCGGTTGCGGGCTTCCTGCTCACGCTCATACATTTTTTGAGTAGAGAGATGCAGCAGTTTGCAAACTCCCCTACCCATAGTAACTGCTGCCTTTAAGAGCTTTCCTTTGATGCCGTCGGCCAAAATAACAGGGCGAGGAACGTCAACGAGGATGCGCATATGTGACCAGAACCACGCATCAAATGCCTGCTTCTGATATTCCTTCTCGTCATCCGAAACATTATCAAAGCAGTAGACATCTAAGAAAATACCAAGGTCAAGAGGAAGTGGCGCAAGTGCTTCTTCGCAGAACTGTGTTCCTTTAAGCATAATGCGCGTGGTTGGGAATGGATAGTTGATGTCCCTCTCAGTATTCATGATTGAATACTTTTCTGACCACTCTTTATCATAGATATCTAAGAGTTTGTTGAAGTCTTCTGCAGGAAGACAAACATCAATATCATCGTCCCAAGGAATAAATCCCTTATGACGAAGAGCGCCAATCGCGGTGCCGCCAAAACCAAAATAGCGAATGTTGTTGGCTTCACACGTGTCTACGAAGTCCTTTAAAATCATCAGCTCAACTTGCTGGAGATGCTTAAGCGTTTCTGTATCGTATGTGCGCATTATCGACCCTCATACATCTTCTTGTAGTAATCCTGATAATCACCAGAAACTACATTCTTAACCCATTCGCGGTTCTCTAAATACCAGTTGATAGTGGTAACAATGCCCTCTTCAAATGGAGTTTCTGGATACCAGCCAAGCTCTTCTTTAATCTTATCTGGCGCAATACCGTAACGGCGGTCATGACCCTTGCGATCAGTAACGTAAGAGATCAAATCCTCAGTAATCTGAGTGTCACCAGTGATTCTTGCAACTTCACTAATAATGCGCTTAACAATGTAGAGGTTGTTGCGCTCGTTGTGACCGCCAACGTTATAAACCTCGCCCAGCGTGCCGCCCTCAAGAACCATAGCAATTGCCTTGCAGTGGTCATCAACGTAAAGCCAGTCACGAACATTGAGTCCGTCACCATAAACTGGGAGTGCCTTGTGCTCCAGGCAATTCTCAATCATCAGAGGAATGAGCTTCTCGGGGAACTGATAAGGACCATAATTGTTGGAGCAACGCGTGATTACCGCAGGAAATCCGTATGTATCATGCCAGGCTTTTACAAACATATCAGCAGAAGCCTTAGATGCAGAGTAGGGGCTGTGTGGACTCAAAGGTGTGGTCTCACGAAAAAATGCCTCTGGATCATCAAGTGGAAGTGAGCCATAGACCTCATCAGTAGAAACCTGCAAATACTTATGGTCTCCGTAAGAACCCTGACCATCATTCCAGAAAGATTCTGCAACGCTCAGGAGCGCAACAGTACCCATAACGTTAGTATCGGCGAAGGCACCTGGATCTTCAATGGAGCGATCTACGTGGCTCTCTGCAGCAAAGTTGATAACATAATCGGGATGATGAGTCTCAAACAGCTGCGTCAGAGCCTCTTTATCCCTAATGTCTACGTGAGCAAAGGTGTAGCGAGGGTCTTGATCATATTCCGAAAGATTCTCAAGGTTGCCAGCATAGGTCAGGGCGTCCACGTTCAAAATATGAATGTCCTGATTTCTTCTAAGCATGTAGTGGATGAAGTTTGAACCAATAAATCCAGCTCCACCAGTTACTAAATAGGTCTTCACACTAACCTCTTTCTACCTTCGAAAGATATGTCGCAAGAGCCTCTTGCCAAGGCCTCATACAATTTCCAATGGTACTCTCAAGATGTCCATTTACCAAAGATGAATACGCGGGGCGAGAAGCGCTTTCTGGGTGCATCTCTTTCCACTGAGCAGAGGTTACCCTGGTAACCTTACAGTCGAGATTACTACCAGCCATAATAGCCTCTGCAAAATCAGCCCACGAACACGTTCCCTCGTTGGTTGCGTGGTAGATGCCATAGTTCTCAGTGACTGCAATGCACAAGATTGTGTGAGCTAGGTCATTTGCGCTGGTAGGATTACCTACTTGATCATCAACAACACTAATTTCTGGATACTTTGCGCCAAGAGCGCGCATAGTTGCCACAAAGTTCTTGCCAACATAGCCGTAAAGCCATGCCGTTCTCACTACAAACGTTTGAGGATTTGCCGCAAGCGCAAGTCCCTCTCCCGCCAATTTGGAGCGCCCATACGCAGAAACAGGATAAGGAGCATCTTGTTCTGTACGAGGCGAGCTTTCTTTTCCACTAAAGACATAATCGGTAGATACTTGAACAAGCTTTGTCTGCGTAGCACTGCAAGCTCGTGCAAGATTCATAGGACCAAGGGCATTTACCGCAAAGGCCATCTCAAAATTGC
Source organism: uncultured Atopobium sp. (assembly GCA_916720465.1). Lineage (GTDB taxonomy): Bacteria > Actinomycetota > Coriobacteriia > Coriobacteriales > Atopobiaceae > Lancefieldella. The sequence continues at coordinate 14,440 of CAKARF010000013.1, forward strand.
TTTCGCAGCCGTCTACATTTGTTGCGGCAGCACAGTTAATAACAACGTCATAGCGTTCATGCTGGTCAAACCATGTATTAACTGCCTCAGCGCTAGTGATGTCAAGCTCGTCTGCGTCAGTATAATCAACATCTGGTTCAACAAAAACCTCTGGAATTGGGCCAATCTCAGAGACACCAGACTCAAAAAGACATTTGAGCTCGTTGCCCAACTGGCCATGCGCACCAGTAATAAGAACGTGCATACTACTCTCCCTTTCCAGAAGGAAGGATACGTCCTTCTGCAACGCTCTTGAGGTGCTCGCCGTATGTAGATTTACCGTAGCGTTCTGCACATTCAATGAGTTTTGAGCTATCAATCCAGCCATTCTCAAAAGCAATCTCTTCTGGAACGCTTACCGGCAGACCCTGAGCTGTTTCAACGGTACGGACAAAGGTTGATGCCTCAAAGAGTGACTCCATAGTTCCTGTATCAAGCCATGCAAAACCGCGGCCAAGTGTGACAACGTCAAGCGTGCCATCATCAAGATAGAGTCGATTGAGGTCAGTGATCTCATACTCACCACGAGCACTTGGCTGAACTTGCTTTACCAGCTCAGTAACACGCTGATCATAGAAATAGAGACCAGTTACGGCATAGTTAGACTTTGGATGGGTTGGCTTCTCTTCAATTGAAATGGCGTTGTAATTCTTGTCAAACTCAACAACACCAAAACGCTCTGGATCATCCACGTGGTAACCAAAAACGGTAGCTCGACCAGCAGTCTGTGCCTGTTGGGCAGCTTTTCTGACAAGTCCTGAAAGACCGTTTCCATAGAAGATATTATCTCCAAGAATCAGAGCAGCAGCGTCATCACCAATAAACTCTTTACCAATAACAAATGCCTGAGCAAGTCCATCGGGAGAAGGCTGCTCGGCATAACTGATGGTGATACCGAAGTCAGAGCCGTCACCCAAGAGTTTCTTAAAATTTGGCAGATCGCGTGGCGTGGAGATAACCAAAATATCTCTAATACCTGCAAGCATAAGCGTTGACAGCGGATAGTAAATCATTGGCTTGTCATAAACAGGTAAAAGCTGTTTAGATGTAACGGTTGTCAGCGGATAAAGCCTGGTACCGCTACCTCCTGCAAGAATAATGCCTTTCAAAATTACTCCCCATCAATCGCTGTGATTCTATAAAGTTTATACGGTCCTTCTTCAAGTACCAACTCAAATCCTGGAGCACCATTATCAATATTGAGACCAGACCATACTCCTTCTTCTTTAGGCATAGTTGGGTACTGATCATCTGGATACATATTCAAACGAATAAAATACTGCGCGCCAACAGAACGAACGGCATCTTGAACCGATTTTTCATAAAACACGCGATTTAGCTTTTCTCTAATCAGCCTGCTTTCAGGTGACTCATTATCATTGTATTTAAACTTGTAGTACACGTTTAAACCATCTATCGCATAAGCAAGAGATGATCCATCAAATGGATTATTGAGTACAACTGAGTCCCCAACAATTTCTTTTACTCTTTGAACAAACGCCTGTTCAGAAGCGGAATAAGTCTTCCAGTCTTGTGGAATATATGACTCGCTCATCCAATGTAGACTCATCTGAAAACGACTTGGCTCATGTGTCTGAAACTGCAAAGGATCAACTGGGGTCCACAGTGCATATACGACAGGAATAGAAAGTAAAACTGCAAACGCACTCTTAAGAAGAGAAATTCGACTACGCGACAAACGTGGCTTATCGCTTGTAGCGGACTGAGCAGGTCTTACTGCATGTTTTACTTTTTGAAGTACAACTAAAACAGCAGAAACAATATCAATACCACCTTGTAAAACTAATGGCGTAGAGGTGATACACATGATGGCAGCAATACGCTCTGGGTCTGTGTACCAAAAGCCAATAAGAAAACGCTTTACATCTACGTTACCCATAAGTCCCACAACAAAGAAAATAGAAACAAAGAGCAGGCTGCAAGCATACCAACGAGATTTTTTAACGAGAAGAGCGTGGATAAAGCCAACCCAGAAAAGCACCGTACAAACTGCTTCTGGGACATTCATGATGAACGACTGAGTGGCAATATGCATAATTGAGTCAAGTGGGTTTATATCCCAACCCCAAAGAAAATGCACAACAGATTTCATAAAGCTGCTATTCAAAACAATGGTCCACATACCAATACAAAGGACAATACAGAGCGTCTCAAAGGCAACTAAGATAGCAACTTTATTCTTTTTATCTGCGTATTTATTGGTCACCATGCGTGGGATAAATGAAACTAACACGTAAGGGAACACCATAATTGCCCAGAAAAATGCACCATTTGGATGGCAAAAAACAATTCCCAAAAGTACCGAAATGAGCATGAAGATATCTGAAGCCTTCTGGGGTTTCTCGCCATGTTTATGAGAAGACGATTGCACAATCGAATCAAGGAGTTGCACAAACAAATACACTGCTATAGGAACACAGCAGAAGGAAAGCATATTTGGAAACGGACCATGGACTGTAAGCATGCGGACAGGAAATGCCATGTTGGCAAATGCTGCAAATGGTGCAATCACTGCAGCTTGGATTTTCTTTCCAAAAATCTTTGAAACAAGTGCAAAAAGTCCCAATGGGTACACTAAGCCAGTCCACACCACATTAACGGCATTTTCTACCATTCCAATTGAGCAGTGTGTAAGTAATGTAACTACTGAGGCAAAGCTGTGAAACGCTAAAGGATAATACCAAGATCCCGAGAAAGGCTGTGGTGTAGAGAGTGGCAAATCGTCAAAAACAGATGCTTTTAAAGTTGAAAAGACACCTGTTTGAATGATTCTGTTGATGTAAGAGATATGAGTGTAGTTATCGTCATATTGTAAGAAGTTATTTGGGTTACCAAGGCCTCGATAGAAAACATAACTTGCTGCGAGCGCACCAAGACAAATAACAATGCAGACTCCCGGCAAAGAGATCGACAAAGAAGAATGTATCTTTTTATGTAAAAGTCTCTCTGAGCCAAAGCGAACTGTTGCAATTAAAGCCAAGAAGCACAGGGCAAAAGCAAAAAGCGGGATAAGCCCCTTGAGACCAAGAGGATACATTGCAATGCCCGCAACAATATAAAAAACGACGCTTAAGGGACCAGCCACGGCAAGTGAAAGTGCTCGTTTACCACCTGATAAACGAGCACCCAGATATCCTGGAACAAAAACAATTGCTGTTGTAACTA
>CAKARF010000014.1 GCA_916720465.1 uncultured Atopobium sp.
GCGATACTAGCACTAAATGAATGCATAGTCACGATTACAAAATCAAATAATTGACTTATGCTCAAACTCTCACATTACTGACACATTTCGTGTTAGCTGCCGTTATTGATTCATTCAACTATAACACTAATAAACTGCTGTTATGTTGCTTTTCTTTGAAAGATACAATTATGTCCAGATAAAAATAGTTGTATCAATATTTCCTGTTATTCACAAAGTTTTTGATATGTATCAACAGTTATTTCTTCTCGTAAAACACTGATCTGAAAAGAAAAATGATCCAGTGCGCATGTTCTGCGGATACTGGATCATGTACTAACGTACGTATTCGCAACTCTATTAGATTGCGAGAAAAACGATGAGCTTCTTACTTGGTGCCGTAAATACGGTCGCCCGCGTCGCCAAGGCCTGGGAGAATGTAAGCATTTGGGCTCAGCTGACGGTCAACGGTGCACGTATAGAGGCGTACATCTGGGTCAAAGTCCAGAGTTGCCTTGACGCCCTCAGGGCAAGAAACAATGGTCAAGCAACGAATATCCTTGACGCCAGCCTCACGCAGGAACTGAATAGCAGCAGTTAGAGAGCCGCCGGTTGCTAGCATTGGGTCAACAACCAGGCAGGTACGGTTCTCAATGTCTGCAGGGAACTTGCAGTAATACTGGTGAGGAAGATGGGTCTCTGGATCACGGTACATACCAACATGGCCAACGCGAGCAGATGGAACCAGCTCAAGAATGCCGTCAACCATACCAAGGCCAGCACGAAGAATTGGAATAATAGCAACCTTCTTACCAGCAATACGCTTAGCAGTCATGGTCTCAAGAGGAGTCTCTACCTCGACGTCCTCAAGTGGGAAGTCGCGCATTGCCTCGTAGCTCTCAAGAATTGCAAGCTCGTTGACAAGCTCACGGAACTGCTTAGTGGTGGTTGTCTTGTCACGAAGAATGTGAAGCTTGTGCTGAACTAGTGGGTGGTCAACAACCGTAAGTCTGGACTCATCGTAATCTGCCATAATGCTCCCTCCAAGAGCTTGACCTGCGCTTTATTTGAATGTCTGCAACTATATCCTAGACGTACATTCCGTGCAGGTTTGTGTATGTATTGCTTAGACAGCACCGTTTATGTGCTGTTTACTTACTCAGCGTCAACACCCTTAAAGTTAGGGTCATCCTCACGCATGATCTTCTCGACACGTCCAGTGTGGCGGCCACCTGCAAACTCGGTGCTCAGGAAGGTGTCCACAATAGCCTCGTTGACAGCAAGATCAGTGAATCGACCAGAAAGGCCAATGACGTTTGCGTTATTGTGCTCACGAGCAAGCTCTGCAAACTGAACAGTCTGAACAGGAGTAGCGCGAATACCAGGGACTTTATCAGCAGTCATAGCAATGCCAATGCCGGTGCCACAAATCAGAACACCGCGATCTGCCTTGCCTGCTGCGACTGCGCGAGCAACCTTATCTGCAAAATCAGGGTAATCAACACGGTCGTCATTTGCTGGTCCAAAGTCCAAAACCTCATGACCAAGCGACTTAATGTGCTCAACGATAGGATCTTTCTGGATAAAGCCAGCGTGATCGGAACCAACTGCAATACGCATACGTATCCTCCTCAGAAAATTCACTCCTATAGAGAGTACCGCATGCAGGCAAAAGCTGCAGCCAAAACACATAAAAGGGATAGGATTTTTATCTATTTTGCAAATCCCGCAGTGGCGAGAATGTCCTCGGTTGTGATGGCGCCTTCGCGTAAAATGCGCGGCTCATCACCTGTGCAGTCAACAATGGTCGACGCAATAGCAAGGGGCGCCGGACCTCCATCAAGCGTCAAATCTGCCTGCTCAATAAGGCCTGCTTCAAGGCCACATCCATCAACTGCAGAAGGAGCCCCGTGCGTGTTGGCGCTGGTAGTAGCCAAAGGGCATCCAAGCTGCTGTGTAATCTGACATACTAGAGGTGAGTTGGGCATACGGAGCGCAATGGTTCTGTTATCTGGCAAGACGTACTCATCAGGAACGTTCTCTGATGCAGTAACTACCAGCGTAAGAGCTCCTGGCCAATAGGCTTCTACCAGCTTATTTGACCAGTCATGTGTAATGTACGCATACTTCTGCAGGTCAAATTTACTGCCCACAAGCCAGGGAAGCGTCTGCGTTGAAGGACGCTGTTTAATCTCAAAGATACGCTTATGACCTGGGTTTTGAGGAGTAGCAGCTGCGCCGATGCCATAGACAGAATCGGTAGGCATAATAAGCACTCCGCCACGACGCGCTACCTCAACAGCTAAAGAAACTACAGATGCATCCGGATTCATCTGATCAACTTTGATGTACTCTCCCATAAACCCTCAACTCTTTCTTGTGTGCTGCTCGATGTTGTGTGCTGCGCGATGTTGTCTGATGCGCAGTGATACGTGTTGCACAGATTTTCTCGCCAGGCAGCTAAAGTGCTACTTTGCTAAACGTGCCACAAGAATGCGCGGCCTGTGCGTCAGATCCTCTTTGACCTCAACGGACTCCCACACACCCTGTTCCTCGGCAAGGTGCGCCGCCTTGTCCAGGTGCCCCTCGTAGAGCTCAACGCAGAGCATACCACCAGGTAGAAGCATATGCGGAGCAGTCTCGAGCAATCGCCTATAGACGTCCAGACCGTCCTCTCCCCCGTCAAGCGCCAGCTCAGGCTCAAAGCCCTTGACCTCAGCAGGTACCTCCTGCTCAAGCACGCGTGTGGGGATGTAGGGCGGATTAGACACCAACACCGAGAAGGACTGTGCAAGCTCTGCAGGCAAGCCATCTACCAGGTCGCACTCAATGAGCTCCACGCGCTCCTGGAGGTCCAGGGCATCTCTGTTGCGGGTTGCCAGCGCAATCGCCTGAGGAGAAAGATCTGTAGCGTAGACGCGTGTTTGCGGGCGCTCAGTGGCAATGGAGAGCGCTATGCAGCCCGTTCCAACGCCAACCTCAAGCACACGCACTTCTCCGTCGGCGTTTGGAGTTGCCGCGTCAACGCCTTCGAGCGCAACGTCTACCAGCACTTCTGTCTCTGGTCGTGGAATAAGTACGCCTGGCTCGCACGTAAGTACCAGGTGTCTGAAGGGCATCTCGCCCGTCACGTACTGAAGCGGCTCGCCGTCTGCGCGGCGCTTAATTGCCTCACGCATACGAGCGCGCTCATCCGCAGAAAGCGGCTTGTCAAAGTTGGTGTAGAGCTGCACGCGAGAAAGGCCTGTCACTGCGGACAGGAGCCATTCTGCAGAAAGACGTGGATGCTCATCACCCTTCTTTTCCAGGTGCTGAGTAGTCCACGTCAAGATTTTCTGGATTGTCCAAACTTCATCTGTCATGAAGTTTGCACCTTAGACAGCCTGAGCGAGTTTCTCGGCACGCTCTGCTGCAGCAAGAGCCTCAATAACGGATGGCAGCGTATCGCCCAGAAGAACGCCATTGTAGGTGCCGTTGAAACCGACGCGGTGGTCAGTTACACGGTCCTGCGGCTGGTTATAGGTACGAATCTTCTCGGAACGTGCGCCATGACCAATCTGAGAAAGACGCTCTGCACCCTGCTCAGCCTGCTGACGCTCAAGCTCCATCTCGTAGAGGCGAGCACGAAGCATCTGCATACAAACCTCACGGTTCTGAATCTGAGAACGCTGATCCTGAGACTGAACAACGGTATTTGTTGGCAGGTGAGTAATACGAACTGCGGAATACGTAGTATTAACGCACTGACCACCAGGGCCGGATGCGCAGTAGGTGTCAATGCGCAGGTCTTCCTGGTTGATCTGAATATCAATCTCGTCAGCCTCTGGGAGAACTGCAACAGTTGCGGTAGAGGTCTGAATGCGGCCCTGAGACTCAGTCTTAGGAACGCGCTGAACACGGTGAACACCGGATTCGTACTTCATAACTGAATAGACCTTATCACCTGTGACCTTGAACTCAATGGTCTTGAAGCCGCCTGCCTCAGAAGGAGAGCTGGACAGAACCTCTGTCTTCCAACCACGAGCCTCGGCAAAGCGCTCATACATCTTGAAGAGGTCGCCTGCAAAGATTGCCGCCTCATCGCCGCCAACACCAGCGCGAATCTCAACGATAGTGTCCTTCTCGTCATTTGGATCGCCTGGAATCAGCATGACCTTGATCTCATCCTCAAGCTGAGGGAGCATCTCTTCATTAGCAGCAATGTCTTCCTGCAGCATCTCTTTTTCTTCTGGATCAGAAGTAGCGTTGAGAAGCTCTTTTGCAGCCTCGATGTCATCAAGGGCAGTGATGTACTTGTTGGCGTGAGCAACCAAATCTGCCTGATTAGAGTGCTCTTTTGCCACGCGAGCATACTCTTTTGGATCAGAGACAACAGCTGGGTCTGCAAGCTTTTGCTCAAGCTCAGCATAGGCCTCGACGATTTTTTCTAGCTTGTCACGCATTCTTGCTCCTAAGATACATGCCTCGTGCGCGCTTGACTCATTGACATGCGGCCAAACTGTTGCAAAGCTGCTTGCGAGGTGAGAATTCAACTAAAGAAGTGTACCACCACTAGGCGGTTTTTAAACCGATACCTCCCTATCTGCACAGGATGAGGGTACACAAGTTACATAATTGTGAGAAAATTACAGCAGGTTCATACGGTAATGAGGCGCTATGACTTCTAAGAACAAAACTTCACAACCAGATAACACGCCTGCTGCAGAGGACACCTCTTCTGATCAGAAGACCCTTGATGCCCAGGCTGCTGAGGCAGCTGACACTGCTGGCGAGAAGACCGACGAGCTTGAAGAGGTCACCGACCCTATTGCTGCCGATATGGCCGCCGCTGATGAAGACTACATCATGGAAATTGTCAGCCCTATCTTTCCTGGTCTAGACGAAGACAGCGAAGAGGACGAGGACAACTCGGCTTCAGATGAAGACTCTCCTGAAAACGACGCAGATAGCACCACTGACCTGGAGAAAATCGTAAACGATGCAGCTCTGACACAGGACCTTTCTGCTGTAGAAGCTCGCCTCAAAGAGCTTGAAGAGAACACTCACGAACATGCAGAGGCTGAAGCTACTGAAGCTTCTGTCAAAAATGCTGCTGACACGAGTAATGCAACCTCTGACGATGACGCAACGTCTATAAAAGATGTTGCTGATACGTTCTCAAGCTATCTTCGCAGCAGGCGTCGTGCGCTGTTTAGGTTTGTACGCCGCTACAGCCTGCTTTCTGGCATTCTTGCTCTTTTAAGTCTTGCTCTTTTATCTGCAGTTATCGTGTTCTTTATTCGCGTGAGCAACGTTCCTTCAACTGATACTGTTATTGCTGATGCGCGCACACGCGTTGAGGCACCAGCCTGGACTCCTGGTGAATATGATGCTGATGAGTCCTTACTCCTTACGGGCATTGAAGTTGTGTCTCGCACAAGAAGTACCACGGCAATCTCAAGTGATGCCGCGCAGTTTGGTGCGACGGGCTACGCCAACTCTGTAGTACGCCTTACCTATACAGGTAATGCAATTGCTGCTACAAAGATGACCAAACTTGGATACGCAAATACCCAGGGCTGGAACGCTATCGGTGACGAAGAATCACAATCTGTTACCTACCAGGCAACTTCGGGCGTTTCCACCACAAAAGTCCTTGACGCTATTGGCGATGTGCTAGCAAAACTTGATGAGAAAAATCCTAACGAAGCTATTTCTTATAGCTCGCAGTTCTCTAGCGCAACCTTCACTGTTCTTGATGCGGGCTTTGACCGTGAACAGCAAACCTGCTGGGTAAGAATGTCGGGTGTTTCACCAACCTTCTTTGGTTCGCTCACCTGCGAAATTACCGCCTCATTTACCTTTGATGCTTCTACGGGTACCTGGGCGTTGGACACAGCCAACCCCTCGGCAGGACTTAAGTACGACTACAGCGGACTCGTAGGAACGTGGAAGGGTTCCTTTGTCAGCTGCGAAGCAAGCAGCGGAAGCCCTTGCTATGCTGGTCGAACCAATCCTTTAACGTTGACGGTAACGGCTGCAGGTTTTTCTCGCGATCAGCTCGTGCTTACGGCAACCGCAGGGGGTGTTGTGCACAACCATGGAGCACTCAACACCTCGTATCGTTGGTATCCCGGTGATACTGAGTTCAAAAACGCTTCTGTCTCTCTTGCAACTTCAGGAACTATCGGAGAACAAATTCAGGTTTCTGGAACGGTCGATGTAACCAATGCAAACCTGGATGCTCATTCTGCTTCTAATGCGGCTCTCGCCACACCTCAAAAGCCACAATTGAAGGTCACTTTTGATATTGCCAACAGAAGCGTTGTGGCTCAGCTTATTTCCACTTACACAGAAAATGGTCAGACAGTTACCTTTACTGATACCTATCAGCTCTCTAAAGAGTAAAAATAATCCCGTCAGGCCGAGTCGTTCCTGACGGGATTTCTATCATCAAATTACGAAAAGTGCGAAAGCTTGTTACTAAGCCTCGTCTTCGTTTGTATCTGTGGCTTCTTCGTTGTTTTTCTCGCCCTTGCTCATACGGCCACGGATAAGGCCAACAACTGTTGGAATAATTGAAACGGCAACAATACCCACAATCAGCAGCTCAAAGTGCTCCTGAACTACAGGAATGCCACCAAAGAAATAGCCGAGAAGTACAAACATCGTGGACCAGGTTAGACCACCCAAGATGTTATAAATGCCAAAGTTGTGCCAGTGCATACCGCCCATACCAGCAATAAAAGGCACGAACGTGCGGATAAAGGGGAAGAAGCGACCTAAGAAAATTGCAAGATGACCGTGTTTATTCAGAAACTTCTGAGTCTTCTCAAGATGCTCTGGAGTAAGTGCCTTGACCTTTCCAGAAGCAATAATTTTTTGACCAAAGAAATGGCCAATCATGAAGTTCATCTGATCGCCAAGAATTGCAGCAGCCCACGTAATAACAAGCAAAAAAACAATATTAAAACCACCGTTGTGAGCAAAAAATCCTGCTGCAAAAAGCAGAGAATCACCTGGTAAAAATGGGAAAAAGACTACGCCGGTCTCAATAAAAACAATCAGAAAAACAAAACCGTACGCAGCAAGAGGGCCTGTGGCAATCATTGAAGCAATAAATGCACGAGGATCTCTAAGCAGCTCAATGATGTAGTTTACAAAACCCATCGAAGTCCAATCGTCGTGACAAATGTCGCGGCAAACACACGATACGCCTAAGAAAAGCGCATTGAGTGGGAACGGATGCCCGCGAGTGACCCCTTATGGCTGCTGTCTCCCGACCCTGACCAGGTTCGAGGTGTCACGTCATCCGCACCCGCTCAATGCGCTGTAGATACTCTACCCTATTAGAGAAATCTTTGCACAGATCGTATCGCTTCTATGCATTTTTTGACGAATTTTTTTCAATTGCTTTGATGATCTTCTCGACGTTCTTTTTTCCTCTTGAGATACCTACATGCAAAATTCCAGCTATAGGAACAGATATGACGAGAAGAACTATGCCGCCCACGAGCACAGCCGTTGCCATAGAACTTGTAGAGAGACTCCCGTACACGCTGAGATATATAAGCCATGCTCCAATTGCGATACCAGAATAAGCGGCTCTTCTATAAACGCTTAGTGTTCCAAGAGCTTTTGTCTGCATACGAGCCTCGACAACCAAAGGGTTATCCTCGTGTGAATGAGAAGCTGCTCCTACATAGTTTTTCTTGCTCATAAAAACTCTCAATCAAAAGTGGCATCGCCGTACGACGATGCCACTTTATTACGTTTGTCTTTTCTGCGCCAGACAGGATTTTGCGCAAAAAATTAGTAAGACAGACCTGGGTTGAAGACGCCAATAACAACGCCAACAAGTGCTACAACAACAAGAATAAGCATAACAACCGTTGGGCTGAGCTTCTTCTTAGTCATCAACCACCAGCAAAGGTATACAAACAGAAGGTTCAATACCTTAGGGAAGATGCCATTAAGTGTTGTCTGAATGTCAACACCAGCAATATTCAGAGAAGTGGTGACGTTAATCCATGTAGCAGCAACAGAGCCAATGACCATAGTACCAATCATAACAATGGAGCTACGGAGAGCCTCGGACTCAGGACCAACAAGTGCCTCAACAGCAGAAGAACCCAGGCTATAGCCCTGGTCGTAAGCAAACTTCATGCCGAAGTACATAATGAGGTTCCAGACCACAACATAGAACAGTGGGCCAAGAACGGAGCCACCCTTAGAAAGGCCAAGTGCAATTCCAAGAAGAATTGGAATAAAGGTACCAACGATAATGGAGTCACCAAGACCAGCAAGAGGGCCCATAAGACCAGCGCGAAGACCATTGATGGTCTCGTCGTCGATTGCCTCGCCGTTTGCGCGAGCCTCTTCAAGAGAAGCGGTCAAGCCAACAACCATAGAACCAATCTGTGGCTCGGTATTAAAGAAGGTTGTATAGGTAGAAAGTGCCTCAACCTTTTGGTCATCAGTATCGTAAAGCTCGTCAACGATTGGAAGCATGGATGCAAGGTAACCAAATGTCTGCATGTGCTCCTGAGAGAAGCAGGTAAGATTGCCGTAAATCCAGCTCAAGAAAGACTTATTGCGTGCTTTCTGAGAAATGGTTTTCTTTTCAGCCATGATTAAATATCCTCCTCTTCTTCATCGTCTGCGCTTACATTGCCTGATGTTGCAGCAGCCAAACGAACATTCTTTGCCTGCTGAAGCTGATAGTTAAGAACAGCAAAGAAGACTGCTACGACTGCAGAGACAATGAGGTTCAGGCCAAGTGCGCCAGCAAGGATAAAGCCAAAGGCAAAAGTTACCCAATCAAGAGGCTTAGTAATAACCTGCTTGCACAAAATTGCAACACCAACGGTAGGAAGAAGGGTACCAACGGTGAAGAGGGTCATCATTGGGATACCGTTCATAGGAAGGTATTCCTTCATGATGCCAACCATGCTCTCGCCAGCCATGCAAATGAAGAATGTTGGAATGAACGAGAAAAGAATGTGAGAAACCCAAGGGAATACAAAGTCAACCATTGGAATGGTCTTCTTAATACGACCCCACTCTTTGCTCTCCATTGCACGCCAGCCAATACCCTGCCATACAAGGTTCATGGTAGCGGTGCCGTAGAACAAGACGGTACCAAGAGTACCAACAGCTGCGCCAATAGCAGCTGCCTGAGATGCAGCCTCAACAGAGCTTGGATCAAGACCATAAGCCTTGATTGCAAGAATTGCTAGAGGAATACCAATGTAGGAAACTGCACGAACGTCAGCGGAAACAGTTCCGCCAGGTGTTACGAGTGCAATGTAGACCAACTGGATTGCTGCACCAACAATAATGCCAGTCTGGACGTCGCCAAGAATGACACCAACGACAAGACCTGCAACAAGTGGACGACCGAGGGTATAGTTACCTACGGTAGTACCAGCCATGCCAGGTAGTGACGCAAGGCATGCAAACAAACCCAAAAGGGCAGCTTGAAACGCATTAATTGCCATAAAAATCGCCTTCCGAATACTACTTTACGTCAAACTTCTCGCGGAATTTAGGCCACTCACCAATTGCCTTTTCTTTAAGAAGAGCAAATTGAACGGTATAACCAGCTTTGGTTATATCCTCAAATGCCTGTCCCTCTTCTTGAGTAAAGGACTGGTTGTTGCCCAGCTTTACCGCACCAGGACGGTCATTACCAGGACCGATAATGACCGTGTTAATTCCTGGCTTAAAACCAAAGTCAACAAGAATTTTCTTCATGTCAACTGGGTTTTTAGTAATAAGAAAATAACGAGAATCGCTGTCTAGAACCTTCTGAGCGCTCTCTTTGAAGTGATCAAATGTCCAAACAAATACTTTCTTGTCAGGTGCTGCTGACTTGTAAGCAGACTTAAGGACAGGATTTGATGCAGCCGCATCATTAACTGCAATGATTCCGTCACAAGGAACCTCAAGGGCCCAACGAGTGACTGTCTGACCATGAATCATGCGGTCATCAACACGAACAAATGAAATCATGTTTTCTCCTAACATATTTCTTACGCAAGCAGCTACGCGTACTTGCAGTAATTACTAAAGGTCTTCCTCGTCATCGTCTTCAAGAGCTAAGACAATCTGATTAACGCCATTTTTTCCTTCGTTCAGGATTGATGACACAAGAGCCTCACCACTTAGGCCATCATCGATAGCCATCAAAGCACCAATTACCATGGGAAGATTGGCACCACTAAAAGCCACGGTATGGGAAAGCAGGCCTTTTTTGGCGAGAAGATCAAGTGCATTAGTAAGTGGAGAACCACCGATAATGTCACCAAGAACAACAACCTCGTCGTCAGCAGTAAGTGGCTCAAGAATTTTTGACAAATTCTCTCTATATTCAGCTGCTCCCACGCCATCTTCCATGCTGTAGCTCAAGATGTTTTCTCTGGGTCCCATCAGCATGTCCATTACGCTATGCAGACCTGGTGCAAACGTTCCATGACTTACGAGCAAAAGGTACTTCATTACTGCTCCATTCCAGACATCACCACTGTGGCTGTACTTCGCCTGTATTAACAGCCGTACTACGCCAATACAAAATTTCCAGCCTGTTATGTAAATTGCTATGCATCAAAACTTACATTCCAAGCCAAGTGTCACTTGCCTAGCCGTTATAACACAAAGGTATACATGCGCTATTGGCATTCGCAAATTTTTAATATTCTTGATGTATTATTTTTTTAAATTTTATTTAAAAAATTCAATTGATTCAGTTTCTTTTAGATGAACAGGCGTTCTAACAGCATAAATAAATATGCAGAAATTTTTTGCATATATGAACATAAAAGTAGCAATATTGCATATATTAGATAAAGAAATGTCCGCTCAGCACTCCTCGAAATACATTTCTAAAAGTAAGAAAGAAGGCCATACAAGATGACCTTCTTAACATGAAATAAAAAAATAATTTTATGTTATGTAACGTGTTATGTTCTGTTTCTGCGATAGAAATCAACAAGAGACTGAGTGGAAGCGTCTTGTTTTGCTAGTTCTTCGTCGTTATGAATTGCAGGGAAAATCTGCTTTGCAAGCTGTTTACCAAGCTCTACGCCCCACTGATCAAAGGAATCAATGCCCCACACAACACCTTCAACAAAGGTAATGTGCTCGTAGAGTGCAATAAGCGTACCAATAGCACGAGGATTAAGCTCTTTACCAAAGATAGAAGTAGTTGGCCTATTTCCTTCAAAGACGCGTGCAGAAACCATCCACTCTGGTGTTCCCTCAGCACGGACCTCATCAGCAGTCTTACCAAAAGCAAGCGCTTTAGTCTGCGCAAAGAAATTGGAGAGGAAGAGTTCATGGACGTCTAGGTCTGCATCTTTGGTGGCAAAGGCAGTATTTACAAACGCAATAAAGTCAGCAGGAATAATCTGGGTTCCCTGGTGAATAAGCTGGTAGAAAGCGTGCTGACCGTTGGTACCAGCCTCTCCCCAGAAAATCTCACCTGTGTTAGATGTAACCGCAGTGCCATCCCAGCGCGTAGACTTGCCATTGGACTCCATGGTAAGCTGCTGGAGATACGCGGGGAATCTATGCAGGTACTGGCTGTATGGAAGCACCGCATGAGATGCCGCGCCAAAGAAATTAACATACCAAACGTTTAAGAGACCCATAAGAGCAACAACATTTTGCCTCAGAGGGGTTGTCTTGAAATATTCATCAACTGCGTTAAAGCCGCTAAGAAACTCTGCAAAACGCTGTGGACCAAAAACAATTGCCAGTACTAGACCAACTGCAGAATCAACCGAATAACGGCCGCCAACCCAATTCCAGAAACCAAAGGCGTTCTGTGGGTCAATACCAAAGTCTTCTACCAGATCAAGTGCAGTGGAGACAGCAACAAAATGCTTACGAATAGCTTCTGCGTTCTGAGCGTCTGAACCATCAATAACGCCCTGTTCAGCCAGCTTTTCCAAAAGCCATGTGCGAGCACAACGAGCATTAGTAAGTGTCTCAAGCGTAGTAAAGGTCTTGGAAACAATAACGAATAGTGTTGTTTCTGGATCAAGATCCTCGGTTTTCTCGCCCAGGTCAACAGGGTCAATGTTGGAGACAAAGCGAGCAGTAATACCTGCGTCTGCAAAAGGCTTCAAAGCCTCGTAAACCATAACAGGACCAAGGTCAGAGCCACCAATGCCAATACTTACAACCGTCTTGATAGGCTTACCAGAAACGCCCTTCCATTCTCCCGAGCGAACTCGGTCGCAGAAGGCATACATCTTGTTCAGCGTCTGGTGAACGTCAGAAACAACGTCTTGTCCATCAACAATAAGCGTGCCGGCCTCAGTTGCGGGACGACGAAGCGCTGTGTGGAGAACCGCTCGATTCTCAGTAGTATTAATATGCTCGCCGGCATACATAGCGTCTCTACGCTCTTCAAGTTTGACCTCTTCTGCAAGGTTACACAGAAGGTCAAGCGTCTCTTGCGTGGCAAGGTTTTTAGAAAGATCAATATGGAACTGATCTAGCTCAAACGTAAGATTCTTGGCACGCTGTGAGTCTTCTGCAAACCATTCCTTCAGCGTAGCCTTAGTATCTTTTAAGCTGGTGTAATGCTCTGTAAGTGCCTGCCAAGCTTTAGTCTGTGTTGCGTCAGTAGGCAAAATGCTTGGTGCTGTAGGTGATGCCATACCAGTCTCCTTCTTTTGACTACCTCAAGGATAGTCTGAGCAACGCTCATGAAACGTCACAATGTTGTTTTTCGTAAAAAATACGACAAATCGTTACTAATAAGGTTCTCCCAAAGGTGGGACTTGTTTAATAGCCGCCCAGCGTAACTGCTTCTGACGAGGGTCCTCGAGCGCTCCGGCAAAGTTATCAAGATTTACCATGCGCATTCCACACACACGAACAAGAACACGGGGCGAGAAGGTCTTCTCGGCATCAGTTTTAAGCTGTTCAAGCTCTTCTGCGTATGCTTCACGCACTGATGCAACTGCTGCATCATTTACCAGGAGCACCGTGTCGGGGCTAAAAGCACTTATCGCCTGCCTAACGAGCTCTGGATTTATGGGATCGCCTGTTTTTGTTGTGGTAAGCAAGGTAGCCCATGCCTCAGGTGCATAGCCTAAATGCTCTAAAGAAGCTTTAAGTGCAGAAAGCTCTTCTTCTCCAAAGTCTTCTTGCCCTTTTACTAACAAAACCGATGCAAAAGCATTGCCTGCCATACACACCCCCTGAGCAGCAAAATCTCCAAACTCGTGCGTTGTTTTTGCCATGTAGGCTTCTTTTCGCATAGATCTTTCGCTTGGCATGCGCACCTCTTTCTTATATGC
The DNA here is from genome assembly GCA_916720465.1 of uncultured Atopobium sp. Classification (GTDB taxonomy): domain Bacteria; phylum Actinomycetota; class Coriobacteriia; order Coriobacteriales; family Atopobiaceae; genus Lancefieldella. The sequence goes on from CAKARF010000014.1 coordinate 13,272, forward strand.
CAACTATGCACGTAATTCACAATTTGAGCAAGTCTGTAAAGTTATGTGTATACACTTTTCTAATTTGGGGATAAGTTTGCTAAGTGCTTGAAATTAAATGGCCTGAAGGCCGTATGTAACTGGAGGTTCACTATGGCACAGCAGCTTACTACTGCAGAGTTCGATTCTGTTCTTGCAAACGCAGACAAGCCTGTTCTTGTTGATTTCTGGGCATCTTGGTGCGGTCCTTGCCGTGCTCTTGGTCCAGTTGTCGAGGAAGTTGGCAATGAGATGGCAGACAAACTTGACGTTTACAAGGTAAACGTTGATGACGAGGCAGATCTTGCAACTCGTTTCCGCATCGTCTCCATCCCTACCCTCATCCTCTTCAAGAACGGTGAGCCTGTTCACACCATGGTTGGCAACCTTCCTAAGGCTGACCTCGTTTCTGAGCTCAACGCTAACCTGTAAGTTCTTGTGTGCCACGCGGCTGCGCTGGCTTATCATTGAACTAAGCGGCGGTACGTCTATCGGCGTGCCGCCTTTTGTTACAAGGAGAACTAATGGCCGATAAAAGCCTTGACGCCCAAAAGACAGGACTTTTAACAGGAGTTCGCAAGCGCCTTTTTCTACAGCGCCTGCGTTCTAGCCTTTCTACCATCATTCTGCTTGTCTCTTCAGCAATTTTTATTTTCCTGTTGATTGACGTTTCTGAAGGAGACGTCATTGGCATTGATCACTTTGCGTACAGGCTCTTTGTTGTTCACCTCAGAACTCCCCTTCTCACAGAGGTTATGGAAGGGTTCTCTGGACTTGCAAGCCCCGTCACCGTTATTGTCATGCTTATTGTGGTTGCCGCGTTTGCACCAGGACCAAGTGTTGGCAGGCTCGCCTCCATTAATCTTGGCGGTGTTGTCATTGTTGACCTTATCTTTAAGGCCATTGTCCAGCGCCCTCGTCCCGATGGTTTTAGACTGGTAGTTGAAACTGGCTATAGCTTCCCTTCGGGCCACTCGATGTTCTCGATGGCTTTTTATGGCCTGCTCATTTGGCTTGTCTGGCATTACGAAAAAGATAAGTTGCAGCGTTGGATTTGGTGCACCCTATTTTCAGGCGTCATCATTATGATTGGCGTCAGTAGAATTTATCTGGGTGTTCACTACGCCACGGATGTAATTGGTGGTTTCTCGCTTGCCCTTGTATGGCTAGTGCTTTTTACCAAGCTGATGATTCCATCGCTTATTTACAAGAAGAAAGTACCTCAAGCGAAGACAGACTAATAATCTCTGCGCTGACTACCTGGGCCGCTTCTTCATCAACAATAATGCGTCCCATAGTTGCACCTTCGCGACCGCGTGGGTAGGTGGGACTTCCTGGATTCATTACCAGCGTATTGGTCCACTCATCACGCTGTACAAAAGGCTTATGCGTGTGACCGCAGATAGCAATATTGCATTTAACCAGGTCAAGCCTCTCGCGATAATGGCATACCTGCCACTTTAAACCGGCCGCAAAGAAAATAATCTTTTTCTTTACCATGGGGCCATAGTTGTAGCAAAAGTCATTATTGCCCAGGCAAAGCTTAACGGGAGCAATCTTCTGCAGAGTCTGATAATCAGCGTTGGAGGTAATATCCCCTGCATGCACAATGTAGTTGGCCCCTTGCAGAGCTTCAAGCAACTCAGATGACAAATACCCATGCGTATCTGAAATTACGTCAAACCTTACAAGTGCCATACCAAACTCCTACGTGCGCTTTTAAGCCTCTGGCGAGAAACCCTTTGAGCTTCTACAGTCCCAGTGCTCGCTTGAGTGCAACCACACGACGGCGAGAAACCGAAATGTGACGCTCCTCAAATCCCTGAATAGTCAACTGTAGGATACCAGCAGAGATAACCTCAACATCGTCAACATACTCAAGATTCACGATAAAGCTACGATGAATGCGGAAGAATCCGTGTGGAGCAAGGCGCTCTTCAAGTTTCTGCAAAGAAATAGTAGACAAGAAGCGGTCATCTTCCGTATAGATACAGGAGTAATCGTCTTTTGCCTCAATAAAGCGAATCTGATCAATAGGAACAAGAACCTTACTTCCACTCTTAATGACAGGAATACGCTCAATAGCTGCCATGGGAGACTGAGGACGCAGACGCTCCTCAACCTTATCAAGAGCCTGCTCAAGGCGCTCGGTCTCAACAGGCTTCATCAAGTAATCAACGGCATTAACGCCAAAGGCGTCTAGTGCATACTCACTATATGCAGTAACAAACACAATCTGAGGAGGATTCTTCAACTTGTAAAGAGCCTCTGCAAGCTGCATTCCATTTGTCTTAGGCATAGAGATATCAAGGAACATAACCTCAACGCGAGACTCCATGAGTTTCTCGACAGCATCCCTTGCACTTGTGGCCT
>CAKARF010000015.1 GCA_916720465.1 uncultured Atopobium sp.
CGAACCTCAAGAGACTCACCGCAGCAAGAAATAGGAACGATGTTATGAGCCATCAGTGCCTTTGCCTTGCGGTTAATGTCCTCGTCGGTCTCACCAAAGTAGCCACGACGCTCAGAGTGACCAATGATGCAGTAAGTTGCACCAACAGAAGTCAGCATTGCTGGAGAAGTCTCACCAGTAAATGCGCCAGACTCCTCCCAGTACACATTCTGCGCAGAGAGAGCAACAGAAGAGTTGGCCTGGGTAAGAACCTCAGAGACACCCTTAAGGTCTACAAGAGGTGGAGCAATAACAACATCAACGTTTCCGGTACCGGAAGCAAGCTGATCGACAATTCCCTGAGCAAGCTCAACGCCCTCAGCGAAAGTCTCATTCATCTTCCAGTTACCTGCGATCATACGATTACGCATCGAGAAGCGCCTCCACTCCTGGAAGAGCCTTACCCTCAACGAGCTCCATGGAAGCGCCGCCGCCAGTGGAAATCCAGCTCATCTTGTCAGCAAGGTGGAACTTGTTAACTGCTGCAACAGAATCGCCGCCACCAATGATGGAGGTGCAATCGGCATCTGCAACAGCACGAGCAATAGCCTCGGTGCCCTTTGCAAACTGGTCAAACTCAAAGACGCCCATAGGACCATTCCAGAAGACGGTCTTTGCGCCCTTGATTGCCTCGGAATAAAGCTCAACAGTCTTAGGACCAATGTCCATACCCATGCGATCTGCAGGGATCTGGTCAGAAGGAACTACCTCACCAACAGCGTCCTCACCAAAGTGATCGGTAACAACGTTGTCAACAGGAAGCAGAATCTTAACGCCCTTCTCCTCTGCCTTCTTGAGCATCTCACCTGCGCGCTCAATCCAGTCTGGCTCCTGAAGAGAAGTACCAACGGTATAACCCTTTGCCAGGAAGAAGGTATATGCCATACCGCCACCGATGATAAGGGTATCAGCGGAATCGATAAGGTGATCAAGAACACCAATCTTAGAAGAAACCTTGGAGCCACCAACAATAGCTACAAGTGGACGCTCTGGGTTAGAGAAGATAGAGGTAAGAGTGTCAACCTCTTTCTCAAGCAGGAAGCCAGCATATGCAGGAAGGTAAGCTGCTGGTCCAACAACAGAGCCCTGTGCACGGTGAGCAGTACCAAAGGCATCAAGAACAAAGATGTCACCATAAGATGCAAGGGTCTTTGCAATCTCTGGATCGTTCTTCTTCTCGCGCTTGTCAAAACGGACGTTCTCAAGAACAAGAACCTCGCCGTCCTTGAGTGCGTCTACAGCCTCACGGGCCTTCTCGCCATAGGTGTCCTCAACAAACTTAACCTCGTGACCAAGAAGCTCAGCAAGCTTCTCTGCAGCTGGGCGCAGGGAAAGCTCTGGCTGGAAGCCGGTGCCATCTGGACGGCCAAGGTGGCTCATCAGGATGACCTTTGCATTGTGGTCGAGAAGATACTGGATGGTTGGAAGTGCAGCGCGAACGCGGGTGTCGTCAGTAACAACGCCGTCCTTCAGAGGCACATTGAAGTCAACGCGCATAAGTACGCGCTTACCATCAACATCTGCATCGCGGACAGTCTTCTTTGTAAAAGCCATGTCACTCCTTTAAATACGTTTCCAACAAAAGAAGGCGCGATCGCGGCAGATGCTGCGACCGCGCCTAAGGCGTCTATGTAGTTAGAGCTTAAGCAACGAACTTCTCGAAGTACTTGATGGTGCGGACCATCTGAGAAGTGTAGGAGTTCTCGTTGTCGTACCAAGAGGTGACCTGAACAAGAGTGGTGCCATCGCCAAGGTCAGAGCACATGGTCTGAGTTGCGTCGAAGATGGAGCCGTGGGTCTCGCCGACGATGTCGCGAGAAACAATGTCATCCTCGTTGTAACCAAAGGTCTCTGGGATGGTCTCTGCATATGCCTTCATTGCAGCGTTGACCTCGTCAACGGTGACCTTCTTGTCAACAACAGCATAGAGGTTGGTGAGGGAGCCAGTTGGCGTAGGAACGCGCTGAGCAGCACCAATGAGCTTGCCGTTGAGCTCAGGAAGAACAAGGCCAATAGCCTTTGCAGCACCGGTGGAGTTAGGAACGATGTTCTCTGCACCAGCACGGGAACGACGGAAGTTACCCTTGCGCTGTGGGCCGTCGAGGATCATCTGGTCACCAGTGTATGCGTGAATGGTGGTCATGATACCGGACTTGATAGTTGCGAAATCGTTAAGACCCTTTGCCATAGGAGCAAGGCAGTTGGTGGTGCAGGAAGCTGCGGAGATGATGTTGTCATCTGCAGTGAGGGTCTCATGGTTAACGTTGAAGACAATGGTTGGGAGGTCATTGCCTGCAGGAGCAGAAATGACAACCTTCTTAGCACCAGCGTTGATGTGAGCCTGTGCCTTGTCCTTAGAAGTGTAGAAACCGGTGCACTCAAGAACAACGTCAACGTTAAGATCGCCCCAAGGCAGGTTGTTAGCGTCTGCCTCCTTGTAAATAACAATCTCGTGACCGTCAACGATGATGGAGTGGTCAGTTGCCTCTACCTTGTGATCGCGGGAATAGTTGCCCTGAGTAGAGTCATACTTCAGAAGATATGCAAGCATCTCTGGAGAAGTAAGGTCGTTGATTGCAACAATCTCGGAACCCTCGTGACCAAACATCTGCCTAAACGCAAGGCGACCAATGCGGCCAAAACCGTTAATAGCAACCTTTACTGCCATACGTAATGCTCCTTTCGGTGACCCAGAGCCATTCTCCGGATTCATTAACATTTAAACCGTACACCGTGTATTTTACCGCACTCACCGATAACTTATGCATCTTTTTCTAAATCCTGAACGATTTTTTCTAAACGAAGCAATCGGTGATACATGGCGGACTTGGATACGGGCGGTACAAACGACTCCCCCAGCGCTGATAATGACAGCTCAGGGTTATCTTTTCGTGCAAGACAAAAATCTCTGACCGCTGGCGGCAGAGCTCTAAGTCCAACGAGTTTCTCGACCTTTTCTATGAGCGCTAACTGGTCTGCCGCTGCATTTGAAGACCGCGTTTGATTAGCCATCTCTGCGTTGACAACTCGGTTGACGTTGTTGCGATAATGCTTTTGCACACGCGTAAACGCAATAGCGCGCGCCATGGTGGGCGCACCAATCTCACGCAAAAACTTGATGATGTCGTCAGAACTCTTAAGGTAAACGGCATAAATTTCTCTGGTGCGCATGAGCGCATTGGTATGGCGATTACGATGGTTAAGGCGTGCCTTAACGCCAATGGATCCCATAAGTTTTACCAGCTCAGTGGCAAATCTTTCTCCCGAGACAGCAATCTCTAGGTGAAAATCTTTTAAGGGATCAGCCAAAAATCCGCCCGCCATAAACGCTCCACGCAAAAAAGCACGCTGCGCCTGCTTGGTGCGGATAATACTCTTTGGAATGCCGCTTACCAGGCCTTCTCCCGGTATGTAAATGCCAAGAGCGGAAAGCGCTTCTGCAAGCGAATCCTGATTGGAAATCTCAAGCAAATAGTTGCGTTTCTTATGCATGATAGAGCGGCGGTACTCAACAGAAGTGCCCAGATCAAACAGACGGCGAGAAGAACTAATAACGGTACGGGCAACCGTGCCTGTCTCGGTAACAATGCGAACGGCAAATTTGCCAGGGCCGTGCATAGACAACGTTCCGGAAACACGAATAAGCGCAGAAAGCTGTGCTAATTCACACTCCGTCTGAAGTTCTGGTACGCTGACCAGCTCATTTTTTACCAGGGCTGTATAGGACATGGCAGACTAACTTCTACTCAGCCTGCTGAGACTTCTTTTGAGCCGCGTCAAGATCGCGATGGAACAGCGTTACGCGATATCCCTGGCTGGTAAGGTGCTCTGCAGTAGCATGTGCGATTGCAACGCTTCTATGCTGGCCGCCTGTGCAACCTACCGCAATAGAGAGCAAGCTCTTGCCTTCCTGCACATAGCCAGGCATAACCACATCAAGCAGCTCAAACCAAGATTTAAGGAATTTCTTGGTAGTGCCATGCGTAAGGACAAACTGAGCTACTGGCTCATCAAGACCAGTAAGTGGCCTGAGCTCTGGATCATAGTAAGGATTGGGAAGGAAGCGCACGTCAATCATAAGGTCAGCCTCAACGGGCAAACCGTTTTTGAAGCCAAAGGAGAACACACTGACATCCATGAGCTGCTGTTCAGCAAGTTCTGAAAATGCGCGACGAAGGCGACTCTTTAACGTATTAGTACGCATGGACGAGGTGTCTAGGACCACATCTGCCAGCGCTTTTATGTCTTGAAGCTGTGAGCGTTCCTTAGAAATTGCAGATGAGAGATTTTCTCCCTCCTGCGCCAAAGGATGACGCCGGCGATTCTCGCTATAGCGACGCATAAGTACTTCGTCTGAAGAGTCCAGGTAAACAATCTTGTAGGTAAGCTCGTGATCTGCAAGTGACTTCAGCGCTTCAGAAATGTCATCAAAAAGACCTTGCGAGCGCAAATCACAGGTAACTGCCAAGTGGCGGCCAACGCCCGTGTTAATGCCTACAAGGTTAGAAAGCTGCAAAATAAGAGCTGGTGGCAGGTTATCAATGCAGAAATAACCCATGTCCTCAAACACATGAAGCGCCTGCGTGCGACCCGATCCAGACATACCCGTAATAATGACAATGTCGGGAATAACTGAAGGTGTAGGATCGTTTTTCTTCACAGGCGCTCCTTAAATACGTGACGAGAAAACCTTACCGCTCCAAGCGTTAATCCTCAAGTGCTGCTGCAAACCAAGAGGTAATTGAAGTTGGATGCGTAATGGCAGTACCTGAAACAACTGCCCAAGCGCCTGCATCAAGAGCATCTTTTGCGTCTTGTGGCGTATGGACATGACCTTCGCAAATAATGGCAATACCTGGGAACTCAGTAGTTGCTTCCTTAAGAAGAGCAATGTCAGGGCCATCATCAAGCGTTGTATCAATAGCAGCCTTGTTGTGAGAGAGCGTGGTTGAAACAAGGTCACAACCAGCGGCAACAGCACGACGGATATCATCCATAGTCATGCAGTCAGCCATAATCAGCACGTCAGACTCTGCGCGGAGCGCCGCAACGGTCTCTTCAAAAGTTCTACCATCTGGCCTTGGGCGGTCTGTTGCATCTAGGGCAACAACGTCTGCACCTGCGTGAATACAAGCACGCGCATGACGAAGCGTGGGAGTAATGTAAACGCCTTCATGACCCTCTTTCCAAAGGCCAATAACAGGAATTTCAACCCTACCCTTAATAGCAGAAATATCAGACAAGCCCTGGCACCTAATAGCTGCGGCGCCACCAAGCTCACAAGCGCGTGCAATCTGAGCCATGGTCTCTGGATGCCTCATAGGCTCACCAGGATACGCCTGGACGCTAACGATGAGTTTTCCTTTAAGTGACTCAACAAGCTTTGAGTGTGCCACGGTATTCTCCTTACCAGAATGTACGTACGTTAAAGGTATGTGTCTTTGCGGCGTGCTTGATCAGCAAGTCAAGTCAGCAAACTATTAGTGACTTGGCGCTTCTTGCCTAAAGACGCGTCTCTAAATAGCCAGGTAAAACAAGGTTTTCTGCAGCGCCAATAAGAGGGGCTTCTCCACCAAGCGTGCCCTTCACAATAGGCGTTGCCTGAACAGGAGGCATGGCCTGCAGCTTAAATGCAGCTTCAAGTGCCTCGTGCCAGTACTTGCCGCACTCTGCAACGGAGCCCGACAGGATGATGACGGAAGGGTCAAGCATGTTGCACATACTGCCCAAAACCTCACCAAGTGCGCGACCTGAGCGCTCCTCTGCAGCCTGAGCGATCTTCTCGCCAGCAAGAGCCCTGCGGTCAATCTCTGCACCATCAAGAGCAGAGCCATCTTCAAGCGTATCGGAGCCTCCAAGACGGACGTACTCGCGGATAATGCCAGGACCTGCAGAAACAGGCTCGAGGTGAGAAGTTCCACCACAAGGGCAGTCAACGCCGGCTGCTGCTGGAGTTGCAACGTGACCAATGTGGCCAGCCTCGTCATGAGCACCCAGCATCAAGATGCCGTGGTTCACAAAGGCGCCACCAATACCCGTACCAACCGCTACGGTAAGAACGCTATCTTTGCCGTGACCAGCGCCGTGACGAGCCTCGCCCAGAGCGTGAGCGTGAACGTCATTAAGGACGCTGCAGGGAAGGTCAAACTCGCTGGTAACTGCTGAGCCAAGAGCAGTTCCGCCCCAGCCTGGCATAAGCTCGTTTGCGTAGGTGATGTCTCCGGTGCGAGGGTCAACAACACCAGCAGAAGAAATGCCCACACCAGAGATGGTAAAGCCCAGCTCTTCTGCGCGAGCAAGAGCCTCCCTAATTGCCTGCAGAACGGTGGCAAGAACTTGCTTGCCACCCTCTTTTGCGTTGGTAGGAACCTTCTTTACGGACTGAACGTTTGGAGCGTCGGTGCCGTTAAGGGTAACTATGCCACAGGCGATTTTTGTGCCGCCAATATCAACGGCGCAAACATGTGTTGGAGAAACAAACTTAGAGTCCATGATGTCCCCTCTTGTTTAAAGAAGGTCGTTTGCAATAAGAACCTGCTTGATTGCCTCACGGTTCTGGCCATCAAGTGGCTTAACAGGACGAGGCATCTGGTCAGAATCAAAGATGCCCATGAGATTAAGTGCGCACTTGAATGCGCCAACGCCAGCACCATAGCCCTGAACACCTGAAGTGACATCAAAGATGTGGGAAATCTCGTTGAGTCGGTCCTGCTCACGCTTGACCTCTGCCCAGTTACCCTCCTGAGCTGCCTTCCACATGCGGACGTAGCCCTCTGGTTCAACATTAGCAAGACCAGGGACAGAACCGTCTGCGCCAGAAAGAAGAGCGCCGTCAACAACAATCTCGTGACCAGTCAGAAGGGTCAGAGGGTGACCGTTCTTCTCGTTCTCCTGAACAAGATACCTGAAGGAAACGTCATCGCCAGAAGAGTCCTTAACGCCTGCAAGAACACCCTCTGCGCCCAGACGAGCAAGCATCTTCCAAGAAAGCTTGGTGTGCACGCAGACAGGAATATCGTACGCAAACAGAGGTGCGTCCAGCTCCTGGTGAAGGATGCGGAAGTGCTCCTCAATATCAGCTGGGCCACCAAGTGCGTAAAAAGGAGCGGTTGCTACAAGTGCATCTGCACCCAGTGCGAGGGCACGGCGACCATGCTCCAGGACGCGCTCGGTCTCGGTATCAATGATGCCCACAAGGACCGGAACGCGGTGGTCAACAATGCGGACAGCCTCGCGAACAATCTGATCACGACGCTCATCAGTTGCAAAGACAACCTCGCCAGAAGAGCCAAGGAAGAACAGGCCGTCTACGCCAGCCTCAATGAGACGGTTAATGGAGCGCTCAAACGACACAACATCAAGCTGATGGTCTGGGGTATCTGGGGTTACAACTGGTGGAACAACACCGCTAAATGGTACGTTACTGGACATGCTTTATCCTTTCACACGTTGGAAAATCCAACTGGTTTCATACAACAATGTACTGAAGTAGCCGACCAAAGCATTGATCAAAAGCAACTTCAAAGAACCTACGTAATTATAGTCCGCTTAGTTATGACAAAGCCCTGATATAACCTCGCAGAGATAGTTGATTTGCTCGTTCTCAAACTGATTGATGCGCTCGTGGCCAAACTTGGGGTACACGCGCATTTCCTTCTGTCCTGGCAGACGATTGTACAGCGCAAACGTTCCCTCAGTCGGAGCGCTCTGGTCCAGCAGAGCCGTGCCAATAAGCGCTGGCACACGCACTAGCTCTGCCGCGCACGCGCTGTCGAGAAGACCGACCGCGTCGATAGCTGCATCTGACTGCGGGGTGTCTCCGCACCCGACAACCGTACGCAGGGTTGTTGCGTTGTCGGCAAAGAGCGGGTTCAGCGCCATGGTAGCGCTCACTTCCCTGGGCAGAAGCGCAGCCGCAAACAATGCCTGCGAGCCGCCTAGACCTTCTCCCCAGGTGACAGCTGTGCGCCCGAGGAAACGCGAGGTAACCGCGGTGGTTACCAGCGCGTCGTCGATGAGCTGCTTGAGCGTGGAGGATGCGGCGTCATCTGGGTTGATGAGCGCGTGAGCAAGCTCCTCAGCGGTAAGCGCTCCCCTCCAGGCGTCTTTGAGCTGGGGTTCGCATGGACGAGCTTCCAGGGCTACGACGGGCAGACCAAGTGCCGAGAAGCGCAATAGATGCAGCCAGCTGCGCACTCTCCGACCAAGATCGGAGAAGAGCACCACTGCTGGCAGCTCTGTCGTTGCTGACGGCTCAGCCGCCGATACACCTGCTGGAAGAATGACGCGAGCGCTCAGTTGCGTCTGGTCAGTTGAGGCGAATGTAATGCGCTTGAACGTTGCAGTCTGGGTGGCAGACGAAAGCTCAATAACACTTTCTACCTGCACATTTTGTGCAAACGCTACAGACCTCTCCCAAAATGATTCAAAGTTTGATGGTCTAAGCCACGCACCGCGATAAGAGCGAGCATCTTCAAGCCTTTGTGTTAAACCCCTCATGCTCCCACCTCGCATTCTGCTTGAGCAGGAAATGACAAGTCCAACTCTTTAAGAGCTTGCTCTCCATTTTCTGAACAGAAGAAATCAATGATTTTATCGTCAAAATCACCAATCTCTTCATGCGCATACCCGGGATATAACAAATGTCTCTTTGGACAGGTCAGAGCATTGTAGGCAGCAAACTGAGCCTCTGGCGGAACAACTGGATCATCAAGTCCGGTACCAAAAAGCACAGGACAGGTAACCAGACGTGCAAAATTGGCTGAATCAATGTAGGCAAGCTTTGCAAAGACCTCATCAACGCGAGAGCCGTCCGCATCAAACCAGCGGGAATAATAGCGAATTCCCTCGTAGGCAACCTCGTCAGCATTAAGCTCCCATACGCACCTAAAATCGGTAAGGAAGGGATAAAGAATTGCTGCTCTATTGATAAGGTCCGGGTTAAGTGCGCAGGTAGCAAGACCAATACCGCCACCCTGCGACGCGCCGTTGACAAAAACGCGCCTTGTATCAATGCCTTCTAGCTGGCGAACAATTCTGCAGAGCAAGCGAATGTTCTGATACAGATGCACAAAGTAAAGATCCTCTACAGGTCCATCCAATCCAAGCACCAAATGACCAGAGACGGTAGTGCTCTTATAAGAGCTTCCGTCCAAACTACGGCCACCCTGCCCAGGGTTATCAAGCGCAATAAGAGAGCAGCCCAAGCCTAGAAATGAGTTCTGCTCAAACCAACTGCGAGAAGCCCCTGGATAACCATGGAACTGTAGAACAAGCGGGGTTTGTACACCCGAGGCAGTCTGTGGGCGCAGATACTTTGCGTAAACTTCCGCGCCATCAATTCCCACAAACGTCAAATCAAAAAAGTGAGCTGCAGCAGATGACGTGACTTCTGTTGAAGGTACAATCTGCCAGCTGAGAGGAGCGTTATCCGCCTCCTCCATACGTGCCTTCCAAAACGCCTCAAAATCTGAAGGATAAGGCGTCAGAGCATGAGCTGCCTTCAATTCTGCAAGCTCAAGCGTTTCTTGGTGCATTGATCCACCTAACAAGCTAAAAGAGCGCAGCCTAAGCTGCGCTCTGGTCAAACAAAAACGTAAGCGCTACTCACCCAGTTTAGGATGAAGCAAAGATGGCGCAGCACCCAAAAGCGTCTTAGTGTAAGAATCTGTTGGATGCTCAAAGACCTGCTTAGCAGGACCATCTTCCATAATCTGGCCGTGATTCATAACAATGATGCGGTCAGAAACATAGCGGACGGTCTGGATATCGTGCGAAATAAAGATCATCGAGAGACCCAGCTCAGACTTGAGGTCAGTAAGCAGGTTCAAGATCTGTGCACGAACGGAAACGTCCAGTGCGGAAGTAGGCTCGTCAGCAATGATTGCCGATGGGTTCAGAGAAAGCGCACGTGCAATAGCAACACGCTGACGCTGACCACCAGAGAGCTGTCCAGGAAGGGCACGAAGTGCCGAATGTGGCAGTCCAACCAGGCTGACAAGCTCATTAATACGGGCTTCTCGCTCCTGCTCTGTTCCTACCTTATGTACCAGCAGTGGATCCATAAGCTGATCTTTAACAATCATACGAGGATTAAGAGCAGTTGCTGGGTCCTGGAAAACAACGGAGACAACGCGGCCAATCTGCTTTCTGAGTTCTGGAGTACGTTTGGTAACATCCATTCCCTTGAAGTACACATGACCAGACGTTGGTGACTGAAGGCCACACATGACATTTGCGGTAGTGGACTTTCCGCAGCCGGACTCACCAACAATACCAATGGTCTCACCAGGCATAAGCTTGAGAGAAACATTCTGTACTGCGTGGACCTTATTAGGCTTAAAGATTGTGCCCGTACGCGTCTTAAACGTAACCGAAATATCATCGAGGAAGATAATTGGCTGCTCTTCAGTTGTTGTAGCCATTTACCTCACCTCCTTTTGAGAACGCTCAAGGTAAGGCACAAGACCATGCTCCTTCAGATACTCATCAGGCAGCTCGGAGAAACGATGGTGCTTACCAGGAATCTCCTTAATAACAGGATGTACCTCAAGACCCAAATCTGGGTGGCTTGAACGAGGAGCAAACCTATCGCCTGTTGGGAAGTCCTCTGGAGAAGGAACAGAACCTGGTACCTGGTGAAGTCTGGTACCGTCCTGTGCGCCTTCCTCAATGGAAAGAACAGAGCCGAGAAGACCGCGGGTGTACTCGTGAACAGGATTGGTCAGAAGCTCAGTAGTAGCTGCCTGCTCAATAACCTGACCTGCGTACATAACGGTAATCTCAGAAGCAACCTCTGCAACAAGTGCAAGGTCGTGGCTTACAAAGATCATTGCGAAGCCAAGACGACGCTGAAGGTCATTTAAGAGCTTGATAACTTGCTTCTGAACAGTAACGTCTAGAGCGGTTGTTGGCTCGTCGCAGATAACCAGAGAAGGATCGCGGGTAAGTGCCATAGCAATCAGAACACGCTGGCGCTGACCACCAGAAAGCTCGTGTGGATAGGACTCAAGCGTACGCTTTGGATCCAGGCCTACAAGCTCCAGAAGCTCCTCAGCAGAACGGGTACCTCCCCTGCTGGTAAGCTGCTTCATCTGAGAAGAGATAAGCATGGAAGGGTTCAAGGAAGATAGAGCGTCCTGGTAGACCATTGCAAGCTCATGTCCAAGCAACTTGCGATGCTCTTCTTTGGAAAGCTTTAGGAGGTCTTGGTCTTTGTAGAGAACCTCACCAGTAATGGTTTCCTTTGGATCAGTTAGACCCATGATGACCTTGGTGGTAATAGACTTGCCGCAGCCAGACTCGCCAACCAGTGCCATGCACTGACCAGGACGAACATCAAAGCTTACGTGGTCAACAACCTTAACGTTTCCGTGAGACTCAAAGCTGATGCAAAGATCCTTAACGCTGAGCAGTGGCTTTACATCAAAGTCTGGCTTACGCCTATCAGTTCTGGAAAGCTCAACCTCTTTAAGTGCATTAAGTCTGCGCTCCAGGGACTCTGCCTGCTCTGCATAGGCACGAACTGGATCAGATGCCAAGATGTCATCTGCACGCCTGGAGTCAGAGTTCTCTGTATCAACAGGAGCACCAGGTGCTGCTGCCATAGCATCAGTAAGGCCCTCGGAGAGGATATTCAGTGCCAGGCAGGTCATCATGATGGCCAGACCTGGGAAGAATGCCTGCCACCAACGGCCAGCAAGAACGCCAGCACGAGCATCAGCCAGGATGTTACCCCATGTAGGAGTTGGCTCTGCAATACCTGCACCAATGAAGGTCAGGGATGCCTCAAAGATAATTGCGTCTGCAACAAGCGTAACGGTAAAGACCATGATGGGAGCAATGCAGTTACGAAGAACATGCTTCCACAGAATCCATGGTGCACGAGCACCAGAAACAATGGTTGCTCTTACGTAATCTTCGCCGTACTCGCTTACGATGTTTGCACGAACAATGCGAGCAATCTGTGGCGTGTACATAAAGCCAATAGCAAAGATGATTGAAGGAACGCTGTTACCCAGAATAGAAACAAAGACTGCTGCAAGAGCAATGCCTGGGAACGACATGATGATGTCGAGCACACGCATGATGACCTCAGAGACAGCCTTTCTAGAAACAGCTGCAATTGCACCAATAATTGAGCCACACAGCAGTGCCATACCCGTAGCGCCAAAACCAATGACCAGTGAATACTGACCACCATAAAGCATACGAGAAAGAATGTCGCGGCCCTTATCGTCAGTACCAAAAATAAATCCATTGCCTGGAGCCTGACGAGCATTAAAAATCTCAAGTGGGTTATGTGGAGCAATAAAGTTTGCAAAGACAGAAGCAAGGACAACAAAGACAAGAATGACAAGAGCAATCTTGGAAGCTGTCTTCATCTTCTTAAAGCCACCAAAGGTAGAACCCTTTGCTGCAGCTTCTTCGAGCTTCTCGACTTGTTTTTTTCTAATTTGTACCATCGCACTACACCGTCCTAATGCGTGGGTTAATCAAGATGTACAACATATCAACAACAATGTTGATGATGATGAAGGACAGTGCAACGACAACAACAACGCCCTGAACAAGCATTGCCTCGTTACCCTGGATGCCCTCGAGAATAGCAGTACCCATACCAGGAAGGTTAAAAATAACCTCGATAACAACGGCGCCACCCATGAGGTAACCAATCTTGAGACCAAGCGTGGTTACAGGGGTAATAAGAGCGTTGCGAAGTACGTTTCTTGCAATGACGATTCTCTCTGGAATACCAGCGCCGCGAGCAGTACGGACGTAGTCCTTATCCAGCTCCTCGACCATTGCGGTACGAACAATACGGGTCATCTGACCAGACATTGGAACCGCAAGTGCAAATGCTGGCATAATCATACGGGCAAGGTAGCCGCCAAGATTTACCGTAGGATCTGGTAGTGCTCCAGAGGCAGGCAAAAGCTTGAGCGTAGACGCAAAGACCAGAATCAAAAGAACTGCCAACCAAAATGATGGCGTTGCAAGACCGGCAATTGAGAATACGCGGATGATTTGATCGGGCCATTGGTCTCTATAGAGAGCCGCAATAACGCCCAACGTAAACGAAACTATTGCGCCAATAAAGAGACCCATAAAGGTTAACTGCATAGTTACTGGCAGAGCCTTTGAAATTCTTTCAGCAACTGAATAGTGAGAAGTGCCATAGGTACCCAGGTTTCCATGAGCAACATCACCGATATAACGTACATATCTCACAGGCCATGGGTCATCAAGACCATTCTCAATGTGATACTGCTGGATAGCTTCTTCAGAAGCAGACTCTCCCAAGGCATTGTATGCAGGATCAACATGCGAGAAAGACATTAGGAAGAATACGAGAAAGGTGACGCCTAAAGCCATAATCGGCAGCGCAATAAGACGGCGTCCGATAAGACGTAATAGGTTGTTCACTATCTCCCCCTCTCTCTTTAAAACAAACCGTACAAATAAAATTTGATGAGACTTTGCACATCTCAGGACTAAATTTTGCGCACAAGAGCCCGAGCGTTATAGGTAAAACGCTCGGGCCCCAATGTATGAGATGCTAAGCGCGTGATGGCAACAAATTAGCTAGCAGTAACTGTGTTGACATCAATGAAGGACATACCGGTGGTTCCGATACCCTTGAAGCCCTTGAGAGCAACACCGTTGCTATTTGGCTTCTCGCTCCAAGAAGCGGTGAAGGTCTTAGCAAAGAGAACTGGGTACAGAGGTACGTTCTCAGCGATGATGTCGAAGCACTCGTTCCAAGTGGACTGCTGATCAGCATCAGACTGGCCAAGAGCCTTGGTCATGAGCTCGTGGAGCTTAGTCCACTCAGCGGACTCCTTCCATGGGCAACGCTTGGTCATCCAGACGTTATCGCCATACCACCAGTTGAGCAGCAGGTCAACGTCTGCACCGAAGCAGGAAGGATCGCCAGGGGCAAGCAGGATGTCCCAAGAGCCGTCAGCTGCGTCAATTGCAGCATAGGTTGCTGGAGAAGTATCGGAAACGATGCTTACGTTAAAGCCAAGTGCGTCGAGGTCGTTCTTGACCTGAGTTGCCATAGACTTAACCTGCTCGTTATCGGTGGTGCGAAGAACGACATCACCAGGAGTGATACCAGACTCAGAAATAAGCTTCTTAGCCTTGTCAACATCGTGTGCATAGACAGTGGATGCCTTGTGATAGTTAGCAAAGGAAGAAGGAAGGTAGCTGGTGGCAACCTCAGCCTGACCAGAGAATGCGTTTGCAAGCATCTTGTCTGTATCAAGTGCATAGAGGCATGCCTGGCGAACCTTAACGTTGTCCCAAGGAGCCTTGCCAAGGTTGAACATTGCAAAGCGGACACCAAAGCCCTGAACAGCGTCAACGGTGCAGCCAGCGCCCTTGAGCTGGTCTACAGCGTCTGCAGGAACCATTTCCATAGCAAGGGTGGTTCCATCCTGCTGAGCGGTCAGACGAGCGGTTGGATCCTTAAGGACGTCATAGTGGAGCTTATCGTCCTTAGCAGGAGTTGCGCCGTTGTAGTTTTTGTTAGGAACAAGGTCAAGAGTGTTGTCAGAGATGGACTCAAACTGCCATGGACCGGAACCAACTGGCTGCTTCTTCATCTCATCCTGGGAGCTGCTTGCTGGAACAACGCGAACAATGGACAGACGCTCCTTGAGGAGGGAGAAATTAGCAATAGTGGTCTTAACGGTGACAGTCTTGTCATCCTTCTTCTCTACGGAAGCAATTGGAGCGAGCATTGGAACGTAAACGCTGCCCTTTGCAGAAGAGCGGTTGAAGGACTCAACAACGTCATCTGCCTTGACTTCATTACCATCAGAGAACTTTGCGCCGTCACGGATGGTAATCTCAAAGGTGTTATCGTCAACCTTCTTAGGATCAGCAGTAGCAAGCTCATTGAAGGTAGAATAGTCGTGGAAGTTAAGACCATAGAGGCCCTCAACTACCTGCCAGTTGACACCAAGAGCAAGTGCTGATGAAGTAGTAGATGGATCATAGTTCTGGGTTGAATAAGCGGTACCAGCAGTAATTGTGCCGCCGCCTTCCTTTCCAGATGGAGCTTCAGCTGCCTTCTGCTGTCCGCCACCGCAAGCGGTGAGACCAAGACCAGCTGCTACAGTTGCTCCGCCAAGGAAGCCGCGACGCGAAAGTGGACGGTTAATAAACTCGCTCATTTCTGCCTCTTTCTAAAAACTCTCCTTGCCACAACGTGGCACCAATGCCACTTGTGTGGCTTACATCTACATAACTATAGAAAGAAAAGATATTCGGTCTGAAGACAGTTCGCCCAACGGTATTAATTTCTCGCTCATTGGCTGCTCAAAATATGAAAACGTGTTTTGTTGTATTATTTACTGCATATAAATCTTAATAGCAGCTAAGAAGGCCCGCAGTTAGCGGGCTTTACTATTATTTTACCTT
>CAKARF010000016.1 GCA_916720465.1 uncultured Atopobium sp.
CGCTGAGATATGGTGGTAAAACCGGCGTGATATGCGGCTTTATTGCTGGTCTTATCTATGATTTGACTTCTGCTAATCCTATTGGCCTTATGGCACTCCTGCTTGTGGTCAGTTCTTATTTCATGGGCCAAGAGGTAAGAGACAGAATCTCTGGCAATTTTGGTACCTCTATGGGCTTTGTTGCCCTTCAAACTTTTGGTGTCACCTTTATGTATCAACTCATTAATTCTTTGATTGGCTCTGGTGGCAACTTCTTTGAGGGGCTGCTGTTTAAGTCTTTCCCCACCATGCTGTTTACCATTTTGGCAGCGCTTCCTGTTTTCTATGTACTTTCTCATTCCCAAAGGTCTCATTCATCTTTGGGTGGAACTTCGCTCTACCGCGGATCTCACCGAGCTCCACAGCGCCTTAAATAAGGGGTTAGTATGAATTTCACCCTTGTTATCCTTGCTTGTTGCGCTGTTGCAGCAATTGGTTTGATTATTGTTTACCTCACCTTTGGTAGAAAAGACTCGCCGTTTACCTTTGATATTGGCGGCGGCGCTCCCAAGGCGTCTGGTGGTTCTGACGGCTCTGCCGAGAAGACCCTCTCGTCCAGACTTATCGGATTTGCAATTGCTGTTGGCGGCATGTTTGCCGTGCTTATTGGCAGGCTTTGGACCATGCAGCTCTTATCGTCAGCTGACTACACCGAGCAAGCAGAGAGAAACCGTACGCGCACCGTTACTACCGCAGCTCCTCGCGGTCGTATTTTGGACAGAAATGGCGTGGAGATTGTTACCAACAGGCCAAGTCCAACGGTAGTAGCTCGAGCAGACGTTGCAGAAGACTACATTAAGCTGCAGATTCTTGCTAACCTCTTGGGTATGCCTATGTTGGCGGTGCGCAGAAAAATCATGGATACCTCTGATGGTGCTCAAGCGCTTCGCACGGTTTCTGTAGACGTTTCTAGGCGCGTAGTTGCCTATATTTACGCTCATGGCGCTTTGCTTGATGGCGTTTCAATTGAGGAGCGCACCCAGCGAGCCTATCCAAACGGTTCTCTTGCAGCTCATGTTGTTGGCTACACCGGAACTGTTACACAAGAGCAGCTTGAAAGCAGTAAAACTGCGGATGGCGGCTTTGTGTATGCCCACGGCGATATCGTGGGACAAACGGGTGTTGAGTATCAGTACGAGTCCGCTCTTCAGGGTGTTCGTGGTGAACAAACGGTATATGTTGACGCTGCTGGTAATGTTTTATCTCACTCAACGTCTATTGCTCCTCAGAGCGGCTCAGATGTTGTTTTGACCATTGATGCAAACATCCAAAAAGCAGCAGAAGCATCCCTTGTCAGTGTTATCAATACAGTTAGATCACAAGACTTCCAAGGTCGCAGTGCAAGTGTGGTGGCGCTTGATTGCACCAACGGTGAAGTTATTGCTATGGCAAGCTATCCAACGTATTCACCTTCAATGTTTGTTGGAGGCATTTCCAGTTCTGACTGGGATACGCTTGCTTCTGAAGAAGCAAACTACCCGCTGATGAATCGTGCAATTGCTGGACAGTATCCATCTGGATCTACCATCAAAGCACTTACTACCTTTGCTGGACTCAAATACGGCATTTGTGACGGAAATTCCAGCTGGTATTGCACGGGTTTCTGGACTGGTTTTGGCGAGCAGTACGGCATGCACTGCTGGCTTCTTTCTGGTCACGGCACCGTTAATCTGATTACCGGTATTACCAACTCTTGCGATATTGTTTTTTATGAGATTGGTAAGGGCTTCTTCTATAACAACGATCATCCAGAGGGCATGCAAGAGACATTCCGTGCCTTTGGACTTGGTGCGCTTTCTGGTATTGACCTTCCAGAAGAGGCATCTGGCCGCGTTCCTGATGCAGAGTGGAAGTGGAATTACTTTACTAGCTCACCTGATGATGCTCGTAAGTGGCAGGGTGGCGACAACTGTAACCTTGCAATTGGACAGGGCGATCTTTTGGTAACCTGCCTTCAGATGGCAAATGCGTATTGTGGCATTGCAAATCGAGGTCCAATTTATAAACCACATGTTTTGAAGAGTATTAACGCCAGAAATGGCAATGGCTCTGTTATTGAGTATAAAAACGAGGTCATTCTGACGCCAGAAGAAAAAGACGAGCACCGAGACATTGTTGCTCGCGGCCTGTATGGCGTTGTCTACGAGGAGTCAGCTACTCAGACTATCCACTGGACTAATCTGGATGTTACTGTTTGTGGTAAGACGGGTACTGCTGAGCAGCAGTCTATTGGCGAGCCCGTTGGTTGGTTTGTTGGCTATGCACCTGCAGATAAGCCTCAGTATGTTATTGCTGCAAACCTTGATTGTGCACCTGCTGGTGCTAGCTCTGGTATGTATATTGTTCGAGACGTCTTTGGCGCAATTTATAATCAGCCAGACAATGTTGGTAGGTAAGGAGGCGAGAAACCCATGGCACTTGATTCATCTGCAGTTACAAAACAGAGAATGAACTCACCTTTTAGGAGACGTGGAGGTATTCCTTCAGGCGGTCTTGCCAAGAAAGAGAAGCTTACTGGTAAGAATATCTTGAGTAATCTCTATCTAGCACAGCTTGTTCCCGCGGCACTTCTCGTCCTCATCGGTATTGTGGTTATCTGGACCGCATCGATGAACATTGCCGAAGCTAGTTTTCCTAGGCACCTTCTGGGTATTGGTTTGGGCCTTGTTTTTGCCACACTTATGTGGCGCTATGACTACAGAGCACTTTCAAATATGACAAATGTACTGCTTGTCGGCGTAGTTGTGTTGATGATTTTGCCTAAGATTCCAGGCTTTGGCGTTTCGGTTAAGGGTATGACTGGTTGGGTTAATATCCCACTTGTTGGCTTTAGATTTCAGCCGTCTGAGCTGGGAAAGATTGTCACAATCTTCCTTATGGCTTCGGTGTGTGCTCAGTATAACGGTAAGGTAGAAACGCTCAGAGACTATGTAAAGCTTTGTGGAACATTGATGGTTCCATTCGGCTCCATTATGCTTTTGCCTGACCTGGGAACTGGCCTGATTATTTTGGTTATCGGAGCCACCATCATCATTTGCTCTGGTGCAAAACGTTCTTGGATTCTTGTGACCGTTCTTTTGCTCATTGCTGTTGTTGCTCTTGTTGTTGTGACTTCTATGATTCCTGGTATTCCTCACATTCTTAAGGAGTACCAGATGAAGCGTCTTACCGTCTTCTTGGATCCTTCCGTTGATCCGTCGGGAGACGGCTATAACCTCCAACAGGCAAAGATTGCCGTAGGTTCTGGTGGCTTTATTGGAAAAGGACCAGGTAACGCTACGCAGGCAAGTGGACGATTCTTACCAGAGGCACACACAGACTTTGTTTTTGCACTCTTCTCGGAAGAGTTTGGCTTCCTTGGTGCATTCGTTATGCTTTCACTTTTTGCATGGATGATTTTTGCAACCATTCTGTTTGCCATGAAGACCGAGAATACCTTCTCTAAGCTGGTACTTGTTGGTTGTGCAGCCATGTGGTCGTTCCAGGTTTTACAGAATGTTGGCATGTGTATTGGTATCATGCCTATTACCGGTATTCCATTGCCTTTTATCAGCTTTGGATCAACATCGATGATTGCCCAGCTCGTTTCTGTAGGAATCGTCCAGTCTGTTTACAGACATAGAACAAAGGCGGCATAAGCCATGGCAAAAAGAAACAGCTTGGGCAAACTTGCCACCTCTGTATTACAAGAATTCCGCGGGTCGCTTTCATCTCTAGAGCCAACTTATACGCATATCTACGTTGATTCCCTTGCTTCTGAAGAGGTAATCCTGGCTGTACATTCGTATTTTATGCCAGAGAGAACAGATGCAACGGTGCGCGTCTCTAAGCTTGCCGACGGTGTTTCGTTTGTTTCTGGAGGCATTGGTCGCACGGGAAAGAATGCTGCTATTCCTGATATTGCGGTGATTATTCCTACGCCAACATCACAGTACGAGGACGCCCTTACCATGTTGGTAAGTCATTCAATTCCTTGTGCGGTGGTTGTAGAGTCTGCAGTTGAAGCACAACAAATTGCTGATACGCTCTACAACACGGGGCTTATTAGCATTGTTGCGGGTACCACTGAAGAAGTGCTCTTTGATCGACTCTCTTCATGGATTGCAACTGCAACAGAAAAATCAGTCTCTTTTGCGGCAGCGTATCCTCTTTGTAGAACTCAAGTGGTCAAACAGATAACTGCTGCTTGCGCTAAAGAAAATGCAGCTATTGGAGCTGTGGCGTTTGTTCCTGGCTCTGATATGCCGTTGATGACAGCGCGCCAGATTAGGCTGGCACTTGATATTACCGCCGCCTATAACATCAATATGAGTGTTGAAACCATCGCCGAACTTCTCGGCGTTGTGGGCGCGGGCTTTGGATACCGTACGGTTGCACGCACGGTCGCAGGCACAGTTCCAGGGTTTGGCTGGGCGCTTAAGGCTGGCATGGGATACGCAGGTACTCACACTACTGCTCGCGTCATTCACGCGTATGCTCGCAAAATTGCCGAGAAACGCGACGAGGTAGCAGCTGATTCTTCTACCAAAACCGGCGCTTCGAGTACTTCTACAGGCGCAAGCGCAACAGCAGATACAAATTCACAATCAAATACCGTAGAGATAGCAACCACACAGTCCCTCGCCAAAAGATAGAAAGTAGACTATCGTGCGTGTTAAACGAGAAAATCTCTTCCATCTCATTGAGCCCATGCTTCCGCATGTCGAGAAACCCTCAAGATACTTAAATCACGAGTGGGGAGCAGTAGAGGAGCAAGAGGGCCCTTTTCACGTTTGTATGGTCTACGCCGACGTGTACGAGGTGGGTCAGCCTAATTTGGGCATTGCCATTCTCTATAACGCTTTGAATAAGGCACCTCATATTTCTTGTGAGCGCGCCTATCTGCCTTGGGTTGATATGGCAGCTTTGATGCGTAAACGTAATGTGCCTCTGCTTTCTTTGGAAGGTGCTGCACCTCTGGCTTCTTTTGATGTGGTTGGTTTTACGCTTGCACATGAAATGATTGCAACCAATATTATAGAAACGCTTGATTTAGCGGGCATCCCAATGCTCGCTGAAGAACGTGATGAAGAGGACCCACTTATTTTTGGTGGCGGTCCTTCTGTTTGGAACTCAGAGCCAGTGGCTCCGCTCTTTGATGCAATTCTTTTAGGTGATGGCGAAGAAGCGCTGGTAGAGATGTGCGAGTGCGTGAGAACTTCCAAGCTTGACGGAGTTTCTCGCCAAGAAATTTTGCGTAGACTGTCACAGATTCAAGGTGTCTACGTGCCGTCGCTTTATCAGATTGTGCACGACAATACCTCAACACGCTGGGGATATGCGGTTCCTAAAGAGGGAAGTAGCGCTCCAAGCGTGGTTTATAAACGTTGCCTGCCAGATCTTTCAGTAACAGACCCTGTTGCGCAGCGCATTGTTCCGTATACCGAGATTGTTCAGGACAGGCTGGCTCTAGAGATTCAGCGTGGCTGTGCTCGCGGCTGTAGGTTCTGTCAGGCTGGTATGACGTATCGTCCTGTTCGCGAGCGTCCAGCTCAGCAGATTGTGAAAGCAGGCGAGGAAGGCCTTTTGAAGAGCGGCTACGATGAGGTTTCGCTCACGTCGCTCTCTACAACGGATCACTCTCAGTGCGGCTACATTTTGCGCCGTATGAACTCTGATTTGCGTAAGCGCGGCGTGCGAATCTCCATTCCTTCCCAGCGTATGGACGCGTTTGGCGCGGAGATGGCAGACGCCGTTTCTACTTCAAGGCGTGGCGGACTGACGTTTGCTCCAGAAGCAGGTTCTCAGCGCATGCGTGACGTCATCAACAAAAATGTCACTGAGGATGATCTTGAATCGGCAGCTAGAAATGCGTTTGAAAACGGCTGGCGCCGCATGAAGCTCTACTTTATGATGGGCCTTCCAACAGAAACCGATGAAGACATTCAAGCCATTCCCGCAGTTGCAAAACGTATTTTAGATATCGGTCGAGAAATTGGCGGCAAGGGCGTTACGGTTTCTGCTTCTGTTGCCGTATTTGTGCCCAAGTCCTACACGCCATTCCAGTGGGTTGGCCAGATTTCTCGTGAGGAAGCCCAGCGTAGACAGCAGTTGCTCTTGTCGTCAAATCACGATAGGGGACTCAAGATTGCCTACCACGATTCTGGAACGTCCTTGGTAGAAGGTGCGCTTTCAAAGATGGGCCGCGACGGTTTTGATTTGATTTACCGGGCTTGGAAAAACGGTTGTAAGTTTGATGCATGGACCAGCGAGTTTAATCTTGATGCTTGGAATGCGGCAGCAGAAAGTCTGGGTTTCTCGCTGTCTGATATTGCAACAGAAACCTTTGATATTCAGGCAAAACTTCCTTGGGACCATACGTCTCCTGGCGTCTCCAAGGGCTATTTGCAGCGAGAATATCGTCGAGCACTGGATGAAGTTACTACACCTGACTGTACGTTTACCTCTTGTACGGGATGTGCAGTCTGCCAGACCTTGAAGGTCGATAACGTGTTGATGGGGGTGCGCTCATGACGGATAAGCAGGTAGAGAGCGTAGCTCCTGAGGTGGTTGAACCGGCGAAGAAAGACTGGCGCGCTGGTAGACCACAGATTCAGCCAGAGATTATGACGGAGCGTGGAGCAGAGATTTTTAGGCTTCGCGTGGCTTACAAGAAAGATGACCGCCTTGCGTTTTTAGGACACCTTGAGCTTATTGGTACCATTGAGCGCTGTGTTCGTAGAGCTCAGCTGCCATTTAGGGTAGGTAATGGCTTTGCAAAGCGCATGGGCGTTCAGTTCTCTCAGGCGCTTCCTGTTGGCGCTTCGTCTGAGGCGGAGTACTTTGACTTGAAGCTCACAGAATACGTGGACCCGAATGAAGCGTTAGAGAGGCTGTTGTCGGCTACGCCTCCCGCGCTTGCTCCGTTTGCTGCCAGCTACGTTGATCGGTCGCTACCAGCGCTTGAAGCATGGTTGAATGCCGCTCACTGGAGATGTGACATTTTGGGAGAAGGTCTTAGGTCAGACGCATTGCGTTGGGGGTTTGAGGATCTTCTCGCCAAAAAAGAGTTGACATACATGCGCGGAGATAAGCAAAAAGAGGTCAATTTAGAGACAACGTTTGCGGGCTACAGTATTTCTGAGAGCTCATCTGAAACGTGCATTTCATTTGAGCTTGATACACTCCAAGATCCAAGAGCAGCGCTTAGACCTGCAGTTTTGATTTATGAGGCTCAAAGAATTGCAGCTCAAGCTGGAGTGGATGGCCTACAAGGCATTGACTCGTTGAAGGTGTGCCGAGTCTCACAGGCACACGTTTCAGAAAATGGACTCCTTGTGAAGCCTCTATAACATGTAGTTTTGTCTTGGAATTTTCTGAAATATGCAGTAGACTATTTCGAGTTGTGTTTCTCGCCGAGGGACATGGGACACCGACAGTTTCCCGCGGATGCCACAGGTCACGGCGGCGAAGATCTTTGCTCGGATCTTCAGAAATGCAAAGATAGTATTAATCGTTGCAAGAATCAGCAATGAAGGGTTACACACATGTACGCAATCGTAGCAACTGGTGGCAAGCAGTATAAGGTTGCCAAGGGCGACGTAATCAGCGTCGAGAAGCTTGATGCGCAGCCTGGCGATAAGGTAAAGCTTGATGTTCTTATGCTTAACGACGGCAAGAAGGTTGTTGCTGACGCTGCCACTCTTTCCTCTAAGAAGGTTACCTGTGAGGTTCTTGAGCAGTACAAGGACAAGAAGGTCCTCGTCTTCAAGTTCCACAAGCGTAAGCGCTATCACCGCGCCAATGGTCACCGTCAGAACCTTACTAAGCTGAAGGTTACCGCGCTCCCTACCGCTCGTAAGGCTGCTGCTAAGGCATCCGACGAGTCTGCAGAGTAATTGGTCACTTCTGATATTGAGATAGGCAGGTAGCATTTATGGCACACAAGAAAGGTCTCGGCTCTTCCCGCAATGGTCGCGACTCACAAGCACAGCGCCTTGGCGTTAAAATTTACGGTGGTCAGGCAATCAAGGCTGGCCAAATTATCATCCGTCAGCGTGGTACTCACATCACTCCTGGCGTAAACGTTGGTCGCGGCAAGGATGACACTCTCTTTGCACTTTGCGATGGCGTTGTTGAGTTCAAGAAGGGTGCTAAGCACGTCGTTAACGTCGTTGCTGCTGAGGCATAAGTTTTCTTGAACATTCGCAGTTCATTCAAGGGGTCCTTCGGGACCCCTTTTTTGTTTCTCGCGGTATCTTACGCGTACCGTTCACAGTTTCTAAATGGTTTCTTACTGTATTTCTTGACACAATCAGGCTCAGTAATGGTATTCTTCTTACATTGCAATTTACGCTTTTGGGAGGAGGACATATCATGCGCGCTACAGGCACTCAGCAGTGGTGGTGGAACAACTTGTCTTTCTCCGGTCAGCGATGAGTTGCTTCTGCATACGCATTTAGAGGCTCTCGGGTGACCGAGAGCTTTTTTTGTGCGTACGTTTCTTGCTCAATCCGGATGGCGAGAAACCCGTGTAGTTGAAAGTTTTGTTTGTTCGTTTTGTTTTGCGTTAAAGGAGTTTGTATGTCTACAGAAAATCTCAATCAGGTCAACGCCGCAGACACAGAGACAGGATCTGCTGAGCAGGCACCACGTGTTGTTGCTGTTTCAAAGTCTGCAGGCGTTTTGGATGTCACTTCTCTTGTTCTTGTTGCCGTTCTTATTGCTGCTGGTTTTATTCTTAACCTAACCGTTGGCAAGGCAATTAGTGCTATTGGCATTGGCCCAGAGTTCATTATTGCGTCGTTCTGCCTGGCTATTCTTCTGCTGAAGCCAACTGCTGTACAGAGCCTGGTTATTGGCCTCATTGCAGCTACCGTTATTCAGCTAACCACTTCTGTTCCAGGTGCAGACTTTGTTGCAGAGGGCGTTGCTTCACTTGTTATGTTTGCCTTTACAAAGTCTGCTCTTGCAGAAAAGCCAGTAATGCCTGCAATTGGTTCTTTTTTAACCACACTTATCTCTGGCCTGATCTTTGCTGCCATTGCTATTCCAGCCAAGGGTGCAACTATTGAGCTTTTCTACGTAATGCTTCCTGTCATCGTGGGAACTGCATTCTTTAATGCTATTGTTGTTCAGGTTCTTGCGGCTCCTCTTAAGAAGGTTTTGGGTCGATAAGTTCTTAGATACGCACATATTTCCTGGAGAACACTGTGTCTATTATTGAAGTTCAATCTGTGTCATACAGCTATCCTGATAGCTCAGCACGTGCTTTGAATGAGCTGTCGCTGAGTGTTCAGGAGGGCGACTTTGTAGGTATTGTTGGCCCTTCTGGTGCAGGTAAGTCTACGCTTGCTCTTGCGCTCTCTGGCGCCATTCCTCATCACTTTAGAGGCAATTTCTTTGGCAAGATTCTTGTCTCTGGAATGGATACCTGTACGGTTGCCTTAACTGATATCTCTAAGATTGTGGGATCCATTACCCAAGATATCAACGCACAGATGGTAGCTTCAATTGTTGAGGACGAGCTTCTCTTTGGTCTTGAGAACTTTGCCGTTCCTCATGCAGAGATTCCAGAACGAATTACCTATGCTCTAGAGACAGTTGGCATTGCTAACCTTCGCTTTAGAGAGATTGCTTCTCTTTCTGGTGGTCAGAAGCAAAAGGTTGCTATTGCAGCTCTTTTGGCATTACAGCCACAGGTTATGGTACTTGATGAGCCAACAGCCGCCTTAGACCCAATGTCGTCTGAATTAATCTTTCAGACGCTTTCAGAGCTCAACAGAACTAAAGGAATTACGGTTGTGGTAATTGAGCAAAAAGTGGGTCTTCTCGCCAAGTATTGCTCAAAGATTGCCGTTATGGACAAGGGCTCCATTTGTGCATACGGTAGCGGTGAGGAAGTATTCTCTCAGGTAGATTTACTGCAAGAGGTTGGCGTTGATGTTCCTCGTTGCGTGCGCGTCTCAAAGGGCGTCTATGAGCTTTCTCATCAGGTGGAACATGCCCATCTACTCAGCGAGGCTGACCTGGCTGTCTGCGATGAGACTGCACTGTCAGTTCAGTCAGCCGCCAAGCAGCTTGCGTGTTGTGTTGGGGCTTTGCAGCATCGTAGTATTTCTCTTACAGAGAGCGCTGAATCACCAGCTACTGATGATGTTGAGCTAGCAGGGGAGACGTATCTACCAAAAATAGATGGTCCCGTGGTTGCTGAGTCGAGCGGACCATTTGACAGGATTGGTGTTCTTCAAGACGCAGAGCAGCCAAGCGTTCAATCTGTTCTTGACGTTATCGACGCCACCTTTAAATATCAGAATAGTACTGATGGCGTAGAGCGCGTTTCTCTCAGTTTGCATTCTGGTGAGCTTGTTGCCCTTGTGGGTCAAAACGGCGCCGGCAAAACAACCCTGACTAAGCTGGTAAATGGCCTCTTGCGCCCTCGATCGGGAGACATTCATATTAAGGGTGCCTCTTGCAAGGATTGGAAGACGTCGCAGATTGCTCAGCATGTCTCTACGCTGTTCCAAAATCCCGATTACCAGATTTGTAAAGAGAGCGTTCTTGAGGAGATTGCGTTTGGTCTTGAGCTCAAGGGTGCGTCTGCAGAGGATGCCCGATGCAAGGCACTTGAAGTCATTGAACGCATGGGACTAGATGCAGATGCGTCTCCGTTTATGCTTTCTCGCGGTCAGCGCCAGATGGTAGCGCTTGCGTCTGTGGTTGCCTGCGAGCCAGATATTCTTGTGCTTGACGAGCCAACATCCGGCCTGGATTACAAAGAGTGTATGCAGGTCATGAATATGGTCAAATCACTGTGCGAGAAGGGCTGTGCAGTTCTTATGGTTTGCCATGACATGGAGGTTGTGCTGGACTTTGCCACAAGAATTATCGTTATGGCACATGGCAGTGTGTTAGATGATGGGGAAGTTACACAGATCTTCTCGACAGATGAGGTTTTGAAGGAAGCATACGTTGAGGCTCCTCAGATGATTCAGCTGTCAAAGCTTGCAGGCGCGCACGTAGATCCGTCATTTGCTGGGCTTAATAGTGCTCCCGAGGTGCTGGAGGCATTACAGCATCAGTTTGAGATTGCTCGTATTGCGGCAACGCTGAATGGTAAGGAGGCTCCTCGTGGGTAGCGTTATTGATTACACCGAAGGAACAAGCTTCCTTCATAAAGCAAATCCTGTAGCCAAGCTTGTATTTGCACTTGAGCTCTTTGTAGCCGCCTTTGTCGCACAGGGAACGCTTGAGGTGCTTGCAGTGCTCGCGCTCACCATTCTTGTGGGAGTTATCTCGCAAAACGCTCAGAAGACTTTTAAGCTGGTATTTGGCTTTGCCGTCTTAGGCCTTATCTTGTGCGTTGTGCAGACGCTGGTTGCCCCTGCTGGTCAAGTGCTCTTTTTATGCATCACGGTAGGCGGTTTAGAGCGCGGTTTTAACGTTGCTCTCAAAACGATCGCACTGGCACTGCCACTGCTTTCTATGCTTTCACTTATGCGCGTGGAAGACCTGATGAACGCTCTGGTAGAAGTGGCGCATGTTCCATATCCTTATGCATTTACCATTGCAACGGTTTTGCGCTTTGTACCTGTCTTTGCTTCCGAGATGAACCATATCATGGAGGCTCAGATGGCTCGCGGCGTTGAGTTTGATACCAAAAATCCACTTAAGAAGCTCCAGCTCACCATGCCCTTGATTGTTCCTCTGCTGGTAAGCTCTGTTAAAAAAGCTGACGCCTCAGCGCTTGCAGCTGAGCAGCGAGGTTTTTATTTAAGGAACGCTTCATCTGCATTTAAACGCTATCCTTTGGCTCCATCAGACTTTGCTTTGATGATTCTTGGCGTTGCGGTAATTGTTGTTATCCTCATGTTCTCATAAGAACTTCTCGCGTTTTCACTGTGCTTCGCTGGTAAATGCCGTAACATTAAGGTATTAGAAGGAGGACACGTGGAAACTTTCACTGATCTTTGTCATATCAACGTCAAAGGCGGAGACGGCGGCGCAGGTTGCATGTCTTTCCGTCGAGAAGCATATGTACCTAAAGGCGGCCCTGATGGTGGCGATGGTGGTCATGGCGGCAATGTTGTCATTGTTGCAGATCCGCAGCTCTCGTCCCTGATTGATTACCGCTACAAGCATCACTTTAAGGCTGAGCGCGGCACACACGGTAAGGGCGCCCGCCGTCATGGCTCTGATGGACAAGATTTGCTGCTCAAGGTGCCTCTGGGAACCGTTGTGCGCGAGCTTGATCCAGTTACACAAGAGCCTCTTTATGAGATTGCTGATCTTACCTCCCCAGGTGAGCAGGTAGTTGTTGCCCCTGGTGGCAACGGCGGTCGCGGCAACATTCACTTTGTCACCTCTGTAAGGCGTGCACCAGCATTTGCCGAGAAGGGCGAGCCAGCCCAAGAACATTGGATTGAGCTAGAAATGAAGCTCATGGCTGATGTGGCTTTGGTAGGCATGCCTTCTGTTGGCAAGAGCTCTCTTATCGCACGTATCAGTGCTGCTCGTCCAAAAATTGCTGACTATCCTTTTACCACTCTTGTGCCAAATCTTGGCGTTGTCCGTGCACAAAATGGACAGTCATTTGTCTGTGCAGACGTTCCTGGTCTTATCGAGGGCGCCTCTGAGGGCAAGGGCCTTGGTCATCAGTTCTTGCGTCATATTGAGCGTACGGCACTCATTGTCCATATGGTCGACGCTACCGGCGGCTACGAAGGCAGAGACCCCGTAGAGGACTATCACGCCATTAACGAGGAGCTCAAAGCATATGCTTCAAAGCTCGCTGACCGCCCTCAGATTGTGGTGGCAAACAAGTGCGATATGCCTGGCACAGAAGATGCTATTGAGGCCCTCAGAAAAGCCGCCGAGGCTGATGGCAGGACTTTCTTTGCCATCTCTACGGTAACTGGTTTAAATCTTGATGACTTTGTTACCACCTGCGCAGCAGAAGTAGCAGAGCTCCGCAAAGAAATTGCCATTACTACGCCAACTGTTGACCGCAGTGAGGCTTGGGAGAACCAGCGACTTCGCCGTGATAACAAGCTTCGCATTGAGCGAGAGGAGCGTCATGCTTGGCGTGTCTCCGGCGGCCAGATTGAACGCATGGTTATCCAGACCGATTGGGACAACGATGAAGCTGTGGCGTATTTACAGCGTCGTCTTGACCGTATGGGTCTTGAAGTTCAGCTGGCAAAGGCAGGTGCTGTTGATGGTGATGAGATTCGCATTCTTGAGCTTACCTTTACCTTTGAGGACCCAAACAAGCCTAATACAGATGGCATAGAGATTACTGACGAGGATGCCTCTGACCATCAATTTGATGATGTTGAGTTTGAAGATGCTCCATCTGATGCGTCTCATATAGCTGAGGCTTCTTCAGAAACCGAGTAGGATATGGCAGTTGACGTCTTAAATAACATGCACCCTGGTCTGCCTCGTTTGGGACAGGATAAAAACCGTACGTACCGTTTGGGAATCATGGGTGGAACCTTTGATCCCATTCATAATGGCCACTTGGTAGCTGCAGAACAGGCATATGATGACCTCGGCCTTGACGTGGTTGTCTTTATGCCTGCTGGACGTCCTGCGTTTAAACAAAATAAGGGAGTTACCAGGGGAGAAGACCGTTACTCAATGACGCTTCTAGCAACCTCAGATAATCCTCATTTTGTAGCTTCTCGTTTTGAGGTGGACTACGAGGGTATTACGTATACCGCTGATACGCTTAGAAGATTGCGCAAGGTATATCCGTCTAACGTTGAGTTTTTCTTTATCACCGGCGCAGATGCAATTGCTGACATTGTTACGTGGAAAGATGCGCAGACGGTCGCAGAACTTGCTCACTTTGTTGCTGCAACACGTCCTGGTTATGAATTAAGTCGTGCTCAAAAGGTTATTGCTGACTCACCGTATGACTTCAAAGTAACCTATCTTGAGGTCCCAGCTCTGGCTATTTCATCAAGCTATTTGCGCAGTAGAGTTCAAAAAGGTCAGAGCCTTAGATATCTGACTCCCGATTCAGTTACAGGCTACATTCATAAGCATGGGCTTTATGGCGCCGACACAACGCCACTCAATTAAGTAGTCAAGGCTCAAGAAACCTGCTGCTCAGAGATTCATACGCTAGCAGCAAGGCAGTGTCATACAGATACATATGTGGTTTGATTCAAAACTTTGTAGGACATAATGGAAAGAACACTTATAGCAAAAGATATTGTCTATACCGCAGAACAACAGGCGCTCATTGATCAGCTTGAGTCTGACCTGAAGTCTCATATGTACCACAAGAACCCCAAGCGCTTTGCGCACTCTATTTCTGTAGGACATTGTGCAGAAACCCTCGCGCAGGTCTATGGCGCAGATATATTTAGCGCTCGTGTGGCAGGTATTTTGCATGATTGGGAGAAACTGCTTCCTGATACAGAAACTATTGAGCTGGCAGAGCGCTTTCGTATCCAAACAGCTGCTCCTTATCAGAAAATCGTAGGACTTTTGCACGGTCCTCTCGCCGCAAAAACCTTGCCAGCAATCTATCCTTGGCTCTCTGATCAGATGCTCAGTGCTATTCAAAAGCACACTGCAGGTGACTATCAGATGAGCAAGCTTGACAAAATCTTGTACGTAGCTGATCTTATTGAGCCTCTGCGTCCAAACTTTACATCGGTCGAAGAAGCAAGAAACGTATATTTACGTGGCGGTTCTCTCGATGAGCTTTATGAGACGGCGTTTTGTAGCGTTATGATGTATGTGATTTCATCAAGGAGTTATTTGTATCCAAACTCAATTGCCCTATACAATGAGATGATTGAGAAGACATCTAAGTAGCTTGGCTACATGAGAAAACGGAGAAATTCATGGCTGTAACTTCACTTGAGCTTGCAAAGACTGCTGCAATTGCTGCAGATCAAAAGAAAGCTGAAGATATTCTGGTACTAGACCTTACTGGTCTCAGTGACGTCTGCGATTACTTTGTTATCTGCACTGGTGGAAATGCTCGTTTGGCTGACGCTATTGTTGATGAAGTTCGCGAGAAGGTCACGGCAAACTGCGGCATTCGTCCAATTTCTACTGAGGGTCGCGACGGTCTCAATTGGATTCTTATTGATTACGGTTCAGTTGTTGTTCACGTATTCCAGCCTGAGGTAAGATCCTACTATCGTCTTGAGCGACTTTGGGCAGACGCTCCTCGTGTAGAGCTAGATATTGAGGGTGCTATGACTTCTGAGATTCCTTATGCCGATCTTCCAGAGGATGCTTTGGCTCCAGCTTTTGAGCTTTCTGAGGATGACCTGGTAGACAATCTTCCAGAATCTGCTGATC
>CAKARF010000017.1 GCA_916720465.1 uncultured Atopobium sp.
TCCTCCGAGGTGTACTTTTTCCATGCGTTTGTGGTTTCCATACCCATCCTTTCTGCAGCAAGCTCAGTTGAACTGCTGTTTGTTGTTGCTGTTAGGTGCGTCGCAGTGGTTGCGTAGGCGGCTGCTGCGCTGGCGGCTGCCGTACTGGCGGCTGCCGCGACGGTAGCTGCTGCGACTGCGGCTGCCGTACTGGCGGCTTAGTTGCCTCCGTTGGAGCTGTTCGAGCCAGAACCGCTGGATCCGCTGCTAGAACTATTGCCGGAGCCGGAGTTCTGATTGGAACCAGAATTGCTGTTTGGGCTGCTCGTTCCGGAGTTGTTACTAGAAGAATTACTCTCAGACGAGTTGCTTGAGCTGCTAGAGTCGCTGGTCTTTTCCGAACTAGACGAGCTGTCGGAGCTGGTGGTCTCTGATTTCTTGGAGTCAGTGCTCTCCGAAGAGGAATCCTTGGAATCAGAAGAACTGTTAGATTCATCGGTCTTCTCGCTAGAAGAGCTGGAGTCGTCCTTCTTATCCGTTGAATTGCTGGTATCCGCAGTCTTTTCTGTTACAACTGGGGTGGTGCTGACCTTTGGTCCAAGGCCAGATCCGTCGGTGATATAGCTGAGGAACATGGCGTAAAGAATGACGGCAGAAATGGTAAAGATAATCGAAATAATGGTCACGATAGTCAGCGCTCTTACACGCTTGCGCGACAACTTTGGCACACGATTTACCTGCGACGATTGCCCCGCAGTAGAAGCAGCGTTGGAATAATAATCGCGAGAAGGTGCGTATTGGGGTCGAGGCATGTACTGCGTGCCCTCGAGCGTGCTCTGATTGCTGTCAGAATATGTCTGCTGGTTGTAGTCATCGTTGTCGCTGCTACGGAACTTGTGCGTGGAGCGCCTGATAACGTTCTGGTAAATCTGCGAAGCAAGCGCCGAGGCGGCGGCACCAACAGCCACGCCGATAATCGAGCCAGCAATACCAATCTGGTTTGACAACACAAATGCAGTTACCGCAGCAAGCGAGGTTGCCAAAATTTGGGTAATCGAGACATCCTTCAGAAGGCCGGGTTTCTCGTCTGCCGCTTCATCTGTAGGTTGAGCAGGCGAAGCAAGTCGAGTTTTGTCTGCATCAAAGTGCTTATAGCTCACAAGATGCTCCTTTCTTCGAACTGATAGCCTACCTCATTTTTGTGAAGATGTAATGATTCGTTGCTAAATCGCAACATCAGTTGGCGAGAACGTGTCTGGGTTGCTTGTCCGAACGCACGTCGAGTCGCTTGATCAAGTGCGTCGGGATGCTCAATCAAGTGCGTCGGGTTTCGCTGCTGTTCGGGTTCCTGGTTCGAGCTCGTCGGGTTTCTCGCGATGTTTTGTTAAAAACGACCCTATCAAAGGTGATGAAACAAGGTATCATTTATATGTATCAGTTTTCCGTCAAACGGAGGTTTAGCATGCTTGTAAGCGCAAAAGCCATGCTCCAGAGTGCCGAGAAGGGTCACTATGGCATCGGCGCATTCAACGAGAACAACCTTGAGTGGACCGCAGCAATCCTTGATGCAGCAGAAGAGCTTCAGTCTCCTGTCATCATTCAGTGCACCAGCGGCGCAGCAAAGTGGCAGGTAAGCTACCGCGTTGTTGCAGATATGGTTCGTCGTCTTGTTGAGGACAAGAACATCACTGTTCCAGTTGCTCTCCACCTTGACCACGGTTCATACGAGGATGCATTCAAGTGCATCGAGGCTGGATTTACTTCCATCATGTATGACGGTTCTCACGAGCCTGATTTTGAGACCAACCTTAAGCGTACCGAAGAGGTCGTAAAGGCAGCTCACGCAAAGGGTATTTCTGTTGAGGCTGAGGTCGGCGGCATCGGCGGCACCGAGGACGGCGTTACCGCTAAGGGCGAGCTTGCTGATCCTGAGCAGTGCGCAAAGATTGCTGACCTGGGCGTTGACTTCCTTGCTTGCGGTATCGGCAACATTCACGGCATCTACCCAGCTAACTGGGAGGGCCTCTCCTTCGATCAGCTCAAGGCTATCAAGGAGCGCGTCGGTGATCTTCCACTTGTTCTCCACGGTGGTACCGGCATTCCTGTAGAGCAGGTTCAGAAGGCTATCTCTATGGGCATCTCCAAGATTAACGTCAACACCGATCTTCAGCTTGTCTTTGCTGAGGCAACCAAGAAGTACGTTGAGGCTGGCCTTGTTGACAACGGCAAGGGCTACGATCCTCGTAAGCTTCTGAAGCCTGGTCGTGAGGCAATCATCGAGCGCACCAAGGAGCTCATCCGCGAGTTTGGTTCCGACGGTAAGGCTTGGAACTAACCTACGGCATATGCTGGACGCGCGGGCGTCGGCACGTTGATGCGACGGTGCGACGCACGCTCGCAGCTAGTTAAAGCGACGGACCTGTATTTTCTCCAGGTCCGTTTTTTATTGGACCGGCATGTGCGAAAGACGTGCGCCCAGCACGTTCTTCTCGCGAGAAACCCGGTGTGCGGTAGGTGTACAAGACGCGCTTGAAGCGCTGGGTAATGCGCGCCTGAAAAGTGAAAAGATTCGGTGGATGTTGCCTAAATTTGGTAAAGAATCTGTGGATTTGCCTGATTTTGTCAAAGATTCTGTGGCCGTTTTACAGAATCTTTTAACTTTTTAGGCAACTTTTGTATAAGGAAAATTGGATCTTCGCGCCTCAGCGCATTCTCGCAGAAAAAATGAAAATTACGAATTTGGTGCAAATTGAATTTGACCGAAATTTGACCGGGAATGCGTAGCAGGGAAGGTCTAACGCTGCTAGCTGGGCATTTCGTGGCAATGATTTTCTGATAGGTATCCCTGACCTGCAGTTTTACAACAAACGTCATTCGTCTACAATCAGCGACATGGGTTGCAAGTTTTTCTTAAGAAAATACTATGTGTTCATGGAATTTTATCTGTCACATACAACAGCTTTACAGTTATTTCGTGCTATGCGAATTAAGGGGCACGGATTGATTCATCATGACTCTACAAGCGCTGGAATTCATACAGAGTCGTTAACTGTGGAGCTTGATCAAATCAAGAAAGAGGTATTTTCTAGTTTAGGAATAATACTGACTAATCCAATCGAATTGGTAGTTGACGAGAAGAAAAGAGCCTACCAATCGAGTGGAATAAAATTTCATACTTCGTCCCATTTTGCCCAGACATCATGTATGGAACTAATTCTTGGTAAATCAGCAATTAAAGTGGCATCACCTTTTGAACTCATGATTGAAATGGCCCAGGAACAAACGTTACTAGAAACCGTGATGCTAATTTCAGAATTTCAAGGCAGGTATGTTATCGATCCATCTACCTCTGAATTAAGATCTAATTGGTATGAACCTGTCTTTCAAAAGGTAGACTTTGAGCGTTATTTGTCTTCAGTATCTAGATGCTGTGGAATAAGAAATGCAAGATTAGCGTCTTTGTATTCTTTTGAAAATGCCGCTTCTCCGATGGAAGTAAAGCTTGCTCTTCGTGCTTCGCTTCCTGTATCCGCAGGTGGTTATGCAATCCCTAAGGTTGAGCTAAATAAGGAAGTACGGATTCAGCAATTAAAGAGCAGGAAGCTTACGGAGAAAACAAGAGCTATTGATTTATTACTTTCAAAAGGTGACTGTAATGCAGACACAAATAGACAAGCAGCCATTGAATACAATGGAGCCGTGCATGAATTAGCAGATGTTTCAATGCGCGACTATCAACGTAATAACGAACTCGTTTCAGCTGGAATATTGGAGTTTGTTATTGGAAAAGCTGAGTATGACGATATCGTTTTTATGGATAACATATTTAATTCAATTAGAAATCAGCTGGAAATGCCAAGAAGACACACATCATCTGATCGCAGAAAAACGGAAAGAGCTAAAAGAATCAAATTGTGGAGTGAACTAGAAAAGCTCCGTTAAATTCAGGACAAGCAAGCCTGAGGTCTTTTTAGGTTGCCTGAAAAGTGCAAAGAATCTGTAAATCTGGCACAGATTCTTTAATGAAATCAGGCAAATCCACAGATTCTTTGATGCTTTTAGGCAAAAGTTACAGATTCTTTGTAGAAATCAGGCGCGCATTCGGAACACATCTAGCGCGCACTCAGTGCACACTCGGCGCTCTCCCGGTGCGCTCTTCTCGCGAGAAACCCGGTACACTCCGGGGTCTTCTCTCTGTGCAAGTCTTACCGCACACGACAATAAAAGAGCAGCTTAAACGCTTACTCAGCAGTGGGATTGTCGGCGGGGGAGACGTGCATGTTGCCTTCGTTGCGAGCGATGTCAGCAAGCGTCTTGCTGTCTAGGAAACTGGAAGTCATGCGGCCAAGGTCGCGCCAAATATTGATGGTGGTACAGGACTCCATCTGAGGGCAAAGCGTGGTGTTGGTGCAGTTCAGGCAGCTAGTGGGCGCAAGATTGCCCTCGGCCGCGCGAAGAATCTCGCCCAGTGTGTAGTCCTCGGGCTTGCGCGTGAGTCGATAGCCGCCGCCCTTTCCGCGCAGACTCTCGACGTATCCCGCCTTGTGCATCAGGGCAATGACCTGCTCAAGGTACTTGCGCGAGATGTTCTGGCGCTCGGAAACGTCGCCCAGCGAGACCCAGCCGTCGTGAACGGCCAGGTCAGCCATTGCGCGAAGTGCGTACATTCCCTTTGTAGAGAACATTCCGGCCACGGCTACTCGCCGTCCTTGGCGCTCGCGGCGTCGCCGTTGCCTACACTAGCGGCGCTGGCGTTGCCCGCGGCGCCGTTGTTGCCTGCACTTGCGGCGCTGCCGCTATCCGCGCCCGCGCCGTCCTCGGTGGTTGATGCGCCAGCTGCGGCGGAACCACTGTTGTGAGCCTCGAGCATCTCCTCGAGCGTGTGCCACGCCAGCTCAGCGCACTTAACGCGCGCGGGCATGTGAGCAATATCGTGCAGAATGTTGGCGTCTTCCAGCTGGTCAAGCACAGCCTCGTCAGTCTCTTCTCCGCGAATCATGCGACCGAAGAGTTTGCAGAGCTCAATAGCCTCTTCTGGAGTACGGTCAATCATCAGGTCGCTCATGATGTCGGCCGAAGCCTGAGAGATTGCGCATCCGCTACCCACAAAAGCAGCCTCGGCAATCTTTCCGTCCTCAATACGCACGGAAAACGTCAGCTCATCGCCACAAGAAGGATTAACGCCCTCGTGAGAAACAGTAGGGTTGTCCATCTGATATTTATAATCGGGATGAGAAACGTGGTCCATAAACTCAGCGTTATACAGGTCGTTTGCTGCCACTTATTTCAACTCCTTGTTTATTTGCTGCTGACCGCGCTGCCAAAGATCTTCCATACCTGGTTAAGACCCTCAATCAGCTGGTCAATGTCGTGTTTATCGTTGTAGAACGCAACGGATGCGCGGCAGGTACTGGACTCGTGCAGCTCAATCAAAAGCGGCTCGGCGCAGTGATGACCAGCGCGAATGCAGACGTTGTTCATGTCCAAGATGCTCGAGACGTCGTGTGGGTGAACGCCGCGCACGTTAAACGCCACAGCGCCCACGTGATTCTGTCCCAGCTTGGAGCCAACGATGTCAACAAAGTCCAACGTGCATAGCTGCTGCACCAAGTACCTGGCGAGAAGTTCTTCTCGCTTCTCAATCTTTGCCATGTCCAAACCGTTAAGGTATTCGACAGCGGCGCCGGTAGCATAGATACCAGCGGCGTCCTGCGTGCCCGCCTCAAACTTCTCGGGAACGGGAGCCCAAACGGCGCTGGTTTCGGTGACGGAATCAATCATCTCGCCGCCGGTAAGGAACGGCGGCATGGCATCGAGTAGCTCGGCGCGGCCCCAAAGCACGCCAATGCCCATAGGTCCGCACATCTTGTGTGCCGAGAAAGCCAGCAAATCGCAGTCAAGATCGTGCACGTCAATAGGGATGTGAGGTGCAGATTGAGCGGCGTCAACTACCATGTAGGCACCCACAGTATGAGCGCGCTTGGCAATAGCCTTGATGTCGTTGTGAGTTCCCAGCACGTTGGAGACGTGTGTGACGGACACAATCTTTGCTCGCTCGGTGATCTTTGATGCAATCTCTTCAGGCGTAATCTGATACTGCGAGTTCATGCGCAGGTACACCAGGTTAGCGCCGGTAGCTTTACAAATCTGCTGCCAAGGGATGATGTTGGAGTGGTGCTCCATGATGGAAATGACCACGTCATCGCCTGGCTTGAGCGCATAGCGACCAAGGCTTGAAGCAACCAGATTAAGCGCCTCAGAAGTGTTGCGTGTAAAGATAATCTGCTGGCTTTCTGGCTTGCCGTTTTTATCGACAGCACCAATGAACTTTGCAATTGAAGCACGAGCACCCTCGATAGCTGCGGTTGCTTCCACGCTCCAACGGTACAATCCGCGCAGCGCGTTTGCGTTCATGGTCTCGTAGAAGCTAGACTGCGCCTCAATAACCGCACGAGGACGCTGAGAAGTAGCAGCGCTGTCCAAGTAAGCTACCTTGGGATTTGCTGCCAGCAGCGGAAAATCTGCCTTGTATGGGTTATCGGTAATCTGAGCAACTTCTGCGTCGGTCATTACGCGACACCACCTTTGCTGGAATCGGCTTTAGCGCTGGAATCGTTGCCGTCGTTGCTGGCGGCATCTTTGCTACCTGCAGCTTCGTCGTCACTAGCTGCAGCTTCGTCATAGTCGTGAGCAATTTCTGCGCCCAGCTCAGCCTCGCAACGCTCAACAGCCACGCGGTGAGAAATCTCCTCAGGTGCGTTGATGATGGCGTCTTCAAAGAGCGCGCGTACAAACAGCTGCTCAGCAGCCTGGCGAGAAAGTCCTCGAGCCGCAAGGTAATCAAGCTGTTCAGGGGAGACGGATCCAATAGTAGCTCCGTGGTTACCAGCAACATCGTCCTCATCGCAGAGAATAACAGGCATGGTCTTGTTGACAACGTCGTCGCCAAGAATCATGACCGTTTCAATCTCGTTACCCTGGGCATCTTTTGCGCCACGGACAAGATCGATGGTTGCGCGAAGCGTCTTCTTAGCTGCCTCGTTAAGGACGCCAGACTCGGTGAGCTGCGCGCGCGTAGAGGTTCCACGCATGCGTACCAGGTGGTTGATATCAAGCGTCTCTTCGTGAGTGGCGTGATAGCGATTGTTGAGGTCCAGGCGAGCTCGAGCGCCAACTAAGTTGGCGGTAAGGCCAAGGCCAATGGTTGATCCACCCAGAGCGTACTGCTTAACGTCAACAGCAGCGTCCTGGTGAATCTCAAGACCAACACTCTCAAGGTGCTGCTGGCCTTCATTGACACCAAGCATCTCAATGAGGTGCAGCTTTGCGCCAGCCTCAACAACAATGCGGGTAAGCGCAGCGCTTGTTGGGAGCGCGTCGTTGCCTGCAGGTGCGTTATCGCTAGCGTTCGCGTCGTTGCCTGCAGATCCGCTTTCGCCCGCATCGCCTGCAAAAGCGGCGATAACTACAGTAGCCTCAGCACCTTCGCGTACAATAACGCCGGTGTTAGCACACTGGTTTTGAGCTGCAGAAACAGCAACAACAATAGGTTCTTCTCGCTTGGTATGAGCGGGAACGTTGTAGAAATCAGACTTGAATGCCTGAGACTCTACGTAGTCAGTAACCTCTTGGCCCATTCCACACTCAATGCGCTCAAAAAGGCGAGGCAGAGGCAAGTACACTTTGCCTGCATCAGCGTGATTAGGGACGGTAACTGACAGTGAGTTAGCGCGTAGACGGTTCCATGTCTGAGCTGCAGGAACGTTGGCGCGATTAATCAAAACGTTATCCATTAGCCAATCGCTCCTTCCATCTCAAGTTTGATCAGATTATTCATCTCAACGGCGTACTCCATTGGAAGTTCCTTTGAGACAGGGTTTGCAAATCCGTTTACTACCATGGTGCGAGCCTCGGCCTCAGAGCAACCACGGCTCATCAGGTACAAAACGGTGTCGTCAGAAATACGGCCAATAGTTGCCTCGTGGCCAATCTGAGCAGTCGCATTGCGAACATCCATCTCTGGGATGGTGTCGGAACGGCTGATGTTATCCAGCATCAGCGACTGGCACGAGAACGCCACGCGAGCGTTTTCTGCCTTGCGACCAACGGTAACTGCAGAGCGGAAGGTATTGACGCCGCCATCCTTGGAGATGGACTTGGTGTCAACGTTTGCCGAGTTATTGGAGCCGTTGATAATCACCTTGCAGCCCGTGTCCAGGTCCTGCGTAGCGCCTGCAAACGTAATACCGGTGAACTCGCAGTTAGAAGAATCGCCGTTCATGATTGTAGAAGGATAGAGGTAGGAAACGTGGCTACCAAAAGAGCCCGAGACCCACTCCATCTTTGCATTGCTGCCAATAATGGCGCGCTTGGTGTTGAGGTTGTACATGTTCTTGGACCAGTTTTCGATGGTCGAGTAACGCAGACGAGCGCCGTCCTTAACAAAGAGCTCAACAGCTCCTGCGTGAAGGTTTGCTGCATAGTACTTAGGTGCGGAGCAACCCTCAATAAAGTGCAGGTCAGCACCTTCCTCAACAATAATGAGTGTGTGCTCAAACTGGCCAGCACCCTGAGCATTCAGTCTGAAGTAACTCTGAAGCGGGTAGTCCAGAGTGACATTTTTAGGAACATAAACAAAAGAACCGCCAGACCACACGGCATAGTGCAGAGCCGCAAACTTGTGGTCTGAAGGAGGAATCAGCTTGCCAAAGTACTCTTTAACAACGGGCTCCCACTGTGGATCATGCAAAGCATCCTCAATAGTGGTGTAAATAACGCCCTGCTCAGCAACTTCCTCACGCATGTTGTGATAGACAATCTCGGAATCGTACTGAGCACCAACACCAGCAAGGCTCTCTGCCTCTGCCTGTGGAATGCCCAGACGATCAAAGGTATCCCTAATATCCTCAGGTACGTCGTCCCAGCTATTTGCCTGCTGAGTCTTTGGCGAGACATACGTGGAGATATGATTCAAATCCAGACCTGCAATAGAAGGTCCCCAGTTGGTAGCCATCTGGCGCTGGTGATAGGTTTCCAGGGCCGACAACCTCATCTGGAGCATCCACTCGGGCTCTTCTTTTTTCTCGGAAATAGCACGCACAATTTCTGGCGTAAGGCCATCATCGTAGCGCTCGTAACCCTCTTCGGACTTGGTGAAGTCGTAGAGCGAGCGGTCTACGTCAGCGACCTCAGATCGCTTCTTCTCGCTCACTAGTTAGCACCACCCTCATCAGTCTGATTCTCAAAACGCTCAAAGCCCTCGTGGTCAATCTGATTGATGAGGTCAGCAGGACCGTCTGCTACCAGGTGACCCTTGACCATAACGTGAGTGCGGTCAATCTCAAGGCGCTCAAGAATGCGGGTGTTGTGAGTAATGATGAGCAGCGAGCCATCACAGGTCTCGCGATAAGCCTGAATGCCCTTTGAGACAACGGAGAGTGCGTCAACGTCCAAGCCAGAGTCTGTTTCGTCGAGAATGGCAAGCTTAGGTTGAAGCAGCAAAAGCTGGAGCATCTCAACCTTTTTCTTCTCGCCACCAGAGAAGCCAACGTTAAGCTCACGCATCAAGAAGCCCTGGTCAAGCTCAAGCTGATCAGAAATCTGACCAACGCGCTGACGGAACTGACGAGCGGTCATCTTAAGCTCAGGGCGCATCTGCGTAATGGTACGCAGGAATGAATAAAGAGGAACGCCAGGAACCTCAACAGGTGCCTGGTAGGAGAGGAAGATGCCCGCAAGGGAGCGCTTATCTGCAGCAAGCTCAGTTACATCCTCGCCGTTAAAGATAAGGGAACCATCGGTAATCTTATAGGTAGGATCACCCATAATGACGCGGCCAAGTGTTGATTTACCTGCGCCGTTAGGTCCCATCAGAACGTGAGCCTGGCCATCACCAATGCTCAGATCAATTGAATGCAGGATGGATTTCTCCTCGGTACCTGCGGAAATTCCGTTTACACGGAGTAGCTCAGTTGCCATAAATCTCTCTCCAAATATCTCTACGTGCAAGCACGTGATACGTTTGTGACTAGCTCTTTGGTCAGCTCTAGGGCGAGCAAAACCTTTGTGCTAGTGTGATTTTGTGACAAAGACAAACGCCAATGTCACTGACGTTTTTGTCATACCCCAAAATCCGCTAATTCATACTAAATGGTAGGAATTAAAAAGCAACCCTCACATGAGCACTTTTTCACGTTTTCTAGAAAATAATCGGATTTTTTCATAGGTTTCGAAAGTTATGAAAGCTTTTCTGTGCCAGAGTTGCCGCTCATGGGTAAACTAGAAACATCTATGTTTGTAACAAGGAGGATTCATGGGTCAGAGAATTCAAGGTACCGAAGATCTTTACGGCGGCTATATGCGCTCTTGGGAGCATATGCAAGATGTTGCCCGCCATCTGTTTGGTACTTATGGCTTTGACCGCATTGAGACTCCTGCACTTGAGCAGGTAGATACCTTTGTTCACGGTATTGGTGAGTCCACCGACGTTGTACGCAAAGAGATGTTCCGCGTCTTTTCAGGCGCGCTGCTTGAGGACCTGCTAGCTACCGGTAATGAGTCCGGTCTTAAGCCTCGTCAGCGCATGGCTATGCGTCCTGAGGGAACTGCTGGTGTGGTTCGTGCTGCTGTTGAGCACAACTTTGTGC
The DNA here is from genome assembly GCA_916720465.1 of uncultured Atopobium sp. Taxonomy (GTDB): domain Bacteria; phylum Actinomycetota; class Coriobacteriia; order Coriobacteriales; family Atopobiaceae; genus Lancefieldella. The sequence continues at coordinate 10,626 of CAKARF010000017.1, forward strand.
CACAGGGAGGAACACCTGCAAAGCTTTGGTATGCCGAGGCAATGTTCAGGGGAGAGCGTCCTCAGAAGGGACGCCTGCGCCAGTTCCACCAGGTAGGTGTTGAGTGGCTTGGAGCTTCTGATCCAGCTGCCGATGCAGAGTCCATCATCATGTTGATGAAGTTTTACGAGCAGATGGGTTTCTCGCCAGCTGATATGAAGCTCATGATTAACTCCATGGGTGACGCGGAGTGCCGCCCAGCATATCGCGAGAAAGTCAAGCAGTTCATTCTTGATCACAAGGATGAGATGTGTGAGGACTGCCTTGAGCGTGCGGAGATTAATCCACTTCGTGCATTTGACTGCAAAAACGAGAGCTGCCACGCGGTTATGAAGGATGCTCCACTCATTTCTGACAACCTTTGTGATGATTGCCGTGCTCACTATGAGCAGGTCAAGGCATATTTGGACGCTGCTGGTATTTCATACGTTGAGGATCCAACGCTTGTTCGCGGTCTGGATTACTACACACGTACTGTCTTTGAGGTAGAGATTCCAAACGCTGGCGTTGGTGCTATTGGTGGTGGCGGTCGTTACGACGGTCTTGTTGAGCTTGAAGGCGGAAAGCCAACCCCAGGCGTTGGATTTGCTGTTGGCTTTGAGCGCATTATGCTGGCGCTGGAAGCTCTTGGTGTTGCAGCTGAGCCAGCAGCTCCAAGCTGTGTTTATGTTGCCTGCGCAGGTGCTGAACAGGCTCCTGTTGTATTTGATGCTGTGCTGGCGCTGCGTGAGGCTGGCATTAGATGTGAGGCTGATCGTACTGGTCGTTCGCTGAAGGCTCAGTTTAAGCAGGCAGATAAGATGGGCGCAACGCTTTGTGTGGTTATTGGTCCAGATGAGGTTGAAGCTGGTGCGGTAACTCTTCGTGACATGGAGTCTCACGAGCAGGTACAGGTGCCTGCCGACCAGCTTGTTGCTGAGGTTAAAGCCAGACAGTAACAATAGGACTAGAAGTCAAATTTAAACCTCTCATGTTTAACTGCCTCCCATTTCTTATGTCCAAGAAATGGGAGGCAGCTCATGTCCTAGGTATGAGAGGTTTTTATTTAGGTGGCACATACCGTTTGTAGAATAATAGAGGCCGCTTACGATAGTTATCAATGAAACCGATTAAATCTGAACAGCATAAGGTCATACTGGTAAAGTAGAAGCAAATTTATAGGTAAATAACTGCTTAGCACCTTCATTTATTTGTGATTCAAAGAAATTGTGGGTGAATTAAATGAAAAGAGCGTACCGCTTCATTGTTTCTATCATAGTTGTCTTAATTGCACTTTCTTCTTTTTTGGTGGGAAAAGGGTTTTTGGAAATTTTTATTTCCCGTAAATTCGATTCTTGGCTCTCTAATCAGCCGCAATTTTATACTTCACAGATGTCTAATGAGACAAAAGAAACGTTTGTGTCAGTTGTTAGGTCTTACGCTCAAACTCACAAGATGATTCTTATAACTAAGAAAACTGAATCTATTACTGAAGGTCCTAGGATATTGACCGTTGGTGTGCTGTCTTCCCCAGGCAGTGAAGCTAACAGCTTTGATTCTTTTGATATTCTTGGTACCCAAGTTATTAATAGACAAAAGATTAATGAGCTTCTAGGACATTCTCCAGAGTCATATCTTGGCTACGGAATGGATACCAACAATAAGGTTAGTGACTTACCGTATGTATTAGGGTCAGTTTATTTCAAATTAGATCAAATTACTCCTGGCTATAATTTGGGAAATTCTTGTGCTGTTTTAGGCCTTTCTCCTAAAGAATTTGATGAATTAGTTGGCCAGATTTCAGAAGCTACTGGCCTACATAAAGAAAAATTTATAACTAATTATTCAGGATCAGCGGTTGAAATTGGACTGTTCTACTACGTTGCAGGGGTAACTTTTATAATCTTGAGCATATCGTTTTGTTTACTGACGTATTACAACTCATTACAAGAATTAAAGAAACTCGGTGTCCACGTAATGCTTGGCTGGAGTAAGAGCGATTACGTCGTACATCATTATTTTTTCTATTGCGTTTTAGCGGCTGTTTTACTGCCATTAGCTCTTATGTGGACAATGGTTAATTGCTCCGGATTTGATATTACTGGCAGTTTTTTACTGTTTACGTTTACCTCGGCAATGCCAGCAATACTTGTAGTTGTGGTTTCGGTACTAATTTCTGCTGCTCCACTTCTAACAATTCGGCCTGTAGATGCAATTTTAGGAAGACTGTCGCAAAAGGGTCTGTACGTTCTAACGGCGATCATTTATGCGCTTTGTTGTGTGGTGGTTTTTGCTGGTTCTACGTATATGGATGCTCCTATAACAATGTACTCAAATCTACTATCCACTCAAGAAAATTGGTCTGTATATAAAGATTGGTATATTGTCCGAAATCACGTTTCTCAAGGTAATTTTTTCAACGGCCGACCAATGGATAAAAGTAAGGAATTATTTGATTGGTATAAAACCCACGAGCACGATGCAGGCGTCTATATTGCTCATGTAAATCAAATAGGTGAGCCAACGCTAAATGCCTATGAAGTAAATTCATCGATTTTGAAGCCATTTGATGTTCTGATTGCATCCCCATCTTATCTAAAAGAAATCGGGATAGCATTGACTGATGATCAAGTTAAAAAAGCGGAGAGTGGAACAAGAATTTATCTAGTTCCAAGCTCGTACTCAGAAGAACAAAAATCTATGTTGAGAGAACTTGTGGCAAGAAGCGACAAGATATTTGAGTCAGATATCGTTACACCCTATATGCAAAATCCTTCATCTGAATTTATTGAATACGATGCTAGTGGGGGATTCTTTACCTGGTCAACAAATATAGACAGCCCTTCTATAAGCACAAATGTTGTAATCAAAGTGGTAACGTCAAATAACATGGTTCCTACTGAATCAGAAAGTTTAGTGGCTACGGGGCTTGATAATAGTTACATAAAGTTATCACCTGAGGCCGCTGCAAATTTGTTGGATTCCAGCGGTGTTGTAGAGCTCTCTGATGATGGTTTTGGAACACAGTTCAGTTCGATAGAGAGCTTTATAAAGGACTACAGAAAATCTCTGCAGGAGCTCTTCCTCTTATTCGGTGTTGTAATTGTGCTTATGTTTGCAGCTATAACGGTGATTCAAATAAGCATGATTTCAATTGTCCAGAGGTTACATGAGAGAAAAATTGCTGTTGAATGCATGTTGGGATTTGGCATTTATAAGCAATACATGAATATTTTCCTCATAGTGAATCTCATTGCACTTGTTGGAACACTTTGTATGATTGTCATAGGTTCAACTCTTGGAATAATAATGGGCTGCTTGATGTTATTGATTTCCAATTTGACTATCAGTATTTCTGCACATAGAAGCACTATGAGAATTGTTCTAGAGAATCTCTCTAAGGAGTAGTTATGAAAACATTTCTACAGGTAGATGCTCTTAATAAGTCATTTGGAAGCAACACAGTTCTTTATAACATTTCATTTGAGATAGAAAGCGGAGAGTCAGTGGCTCTCGTGGGCCCTTCTGGATGTGGAAAATCAACGCTTCTTAATATCATCGGTCTTCTTGAGACTTTAGATTCAGGCGCAATCAGCCTTGAGGGAAGAGCATATCCTTCAATCAATAGTAAAAAAGCAACACTTATGAGGCGTACTGAGATTAATTATCTATTCCAGTCTTTTGCCCTCATTAACGACTGGAAAGTAAGCAAAAATCTCTTATTGGCGCTTCAATACACTAAGTTGTCAAGACAGGAGCAAGAACGTCTTATAAGAGCTGCTTTGGAAGGCTATGGAATTGGCGAGAAGTTCGATGCAGTTGTAAATGAGCTTTCTGGTGGAGAAAAGCAGCGGGTGGCAATTGCTCGAGCAATGATAAAACCGGGTAATTTAATCCTTGCTGATGAACCAACTGGATCACTTGATAAGGCCATGACCACTATTGTCATAGACAGTTTGCTAGATTCCGTTCGCGCAAACCATAAAACGCTTCTTATGGTCACACATGATATGGGTATTGCTCAACGTTGCGATCGAATTATTGAATTACCAAAGCATCAATAGAAGTATTAACGGCGTAAAACACACCTAGCTTAGCAATGTGAATTAGGAGCGTTAAACAGCTTGGTCTTAAGCAACCTTTACGGCAGGAAGGCTTGCAGTAGAGTCTGCGGACTCATCATCCTGTACGCGTGGACATGAGCAGCTACGGACATCGTCAGAGGTGAGGCCAAGCCAACGAGCACGATGACCGTCAATTTTTGCTGGGCGGCGATGGAGCCACAGAGAAATTCCCAGAGTCCAAAGAGGCAGCAAGTAGAGGAAACTTGCAGCTAGAAGGCTCATAGAAGGTGCGCCAATTGCAGAGAGCACCGAGATGTTTGAGATGGACCATGGTACCAGAGGAGCAAGAATTACAGCGCTGTTCTCGATATCCAAAGCAAGGGCGCTTGAAGAGTTTTCTGCATTCTCGCATAGATCGTTTGTAAGCATAATAGCCAGCGTCTGGTTACAAGAAACCATTGAAGTAAACATGCTGGTAATCAGAACGCCAAAGAAAGGCGTGGAGTTATCGGAGAGGTCAGCCACCAGCTGGCACATACGGCGAAGCAGTCCAGTTGTCTGGAAAAGACCAGCGTAGCTTGAAGAAATGGTTACGATTGTCAAGA
>CAKARF010000018.1 GCA_916720465.1 uncultured Atopobium sp.
CTTTTGAGCGAGAAGTTCCTCTCAAATGAGGCTCCACCCATAATGACAGCAACTTTTGTAGCCATACTTAACACTCCCTTGCAGAGGATTGAGATTCAGAATGAGAAGACTCAGGTAGAGCGCCCGCCTCTAGGAATGCGCGATACAGCGCCATGCGATCTTGGACGCACAAAGACAGCCTGCGGATTGCCTCGTGGATGCGCTCTGGCGTCTCAAATGAGTAGCATAGGCGCATACTTGAACTAATACGCTGGTCAGGATAGCAATAAACACCTGGTACAAAGGCAACTCCCTCTTCAATTGCACGAGGAAGCAACTGCTCAGTGTTGAGGTATGGCGGGAAGGTTACCCACAGGAACAAACCACCCTCTGGCTTAGTCCAGGTAACGTCTTTGGGGAAGAACTCCGCAAGCGCTGCCAGCATGGCGTCTTTTCTCTCTTTATAGCGAGACTTAGATACCTCAAGGGCCGCTTGCCAATCAACCTCATTGAAGTAGTGCTCGGCAAGAATCATGTTAAAGGGGCTGGTACACAGGTCAGAGCCAGACTTAGCAAGGTTAATGCGCTCAAGGAAATGACGAGGTGCAACCATCCATGCTAAGCGCAGTCCTGGGGCAAAAATCTTTGACGTGGTTCCCAAATAAATGACACTTGGATCAAGCGTCTTAAGGCGTGTTAGATCTTCTCCCTCAAAGCGGATAAGACCATACGGGTCATCCTCAACAACAGGGATGTTGTACTGGCGAGCCAGCTCAAGAAGGCGCAGACGTCTTGGCATAGACATGGTGATGCCGGCAGGATTGTTAAAGTTAGGAATGACGTAGATGAACTTAGGCTTTCTGCCTTGGTCTGCAAGCTCTTTGAGCTTTGCCTCAAGCAGGTCTGTCCTAATGCCTTCTTCGTCCATATCAATGGTGTGAACAGTAGGCTCATACGCGGAAAATGCCTGGAATGCACCAAGATAGCTTGGACCCTCACAGATGACGTCGTCTCCTGGATTTAAGAAAACGCGACCCAAGAAATCAAGCGCCTGTTGAGAACCAGAAGTCAAAATCATCTCATCAGGATCAGCCTCGACGCCCTGAGCAGCTAAAATCTTGCAGATGGTCCTTCTGCACTCAATACGGCCATCAGAGTTGCCATACTGAAGAGACCTAAGTCCCTCAACAGCAACGCAGCGTCGAGCGCACTCTGCAACCTGATCAAGCGGCAGCGAAGAAATGTCCGGCAGACCACCAGACAGCGCAATGACGCCTGGACGAGACAGAGCTGCAAACAAATCTCGTACTTCGCTCTTTCGCATGGTTTGAACGCGATCTGCGTACAGATCACCCCACTGATCAAACGAGATTCTGCTGTCATCCATAGAACTCTTACTCCTTACAAGCCATCTTTGGGCAAAAATTGTGCCGAAAAGATGTACTTATTGTTTTAGGACGTAGTCTTTTTAGTATCGCTCAAATATCAATAAATTACAGGGTAAAATATGGCGCAATTGCTAAACGGTTACATATAACCGGCAAACATACTGGTCGCTCCTAAATTTTGTAGAGAGGATTTTTATGGACAGCGCACATAACACTGTTGAATTGAACGCAGCGCTTTCAAATCCCCGCGATGATATCGCTAAACTTGATGAACTTGAGAAGAAGCTCTTTGCTCTCAACTACGCAGCTAATGAGATTGGCTCTTTTGGACCATGCATCGATCCAAAAAAGGCTGCTGAAGAGCGTGGAGAAGCCCTGGCAATCCTTGGTGAACAGGTCCAGGAAACCCTCTGTGATCCTGCTGTTGGTGCACTGCTTGATAGACTTCACGAGAACCGCGCTCTGCTTGATGAGACTCATCGCGCACAGGTTAAAATTCTTCGCCGTGATAGAAGCCAGCTGGTAGATGTCCCCGTTGAGCTTCAGAGTAACTTTGTCCGCCTTACCACAGAGGCTAACGAGGTCTGGGAGCAGGCAAAGAGCAGCGATGACTGGTCACTCTTTGCACCAAAACTGGACGGCCTGATTGAGCTCCGCAAAGAGATGTGCCAGGCCCGAGACACTTCCAAAGATCCCTATGACCTGTTGCTTAGCGATTTTGAGCACGGTACCAACAGAGAGTTCTACAACACCTTCTTCAATAACGTTAAAGAAGTGGTAGTTCCTCTGGTTGCCGATTGCATGGCTTCTAAGCGTCAGCCAAGCACCAAGCCTCTTGAGGGCAAGTTTGACGTCAATCGTCAGTGGGACCTTGCAAAAGACCTGGTAAAACTCCAGGGCCTTGACGAGGACGCTTATTGGCTTGGCAAAACTGAGCACCCTTACACCGGTGGTCCTGGTATTGGCTTTGTTATGGTTGCCAGCCACGCTTACGAGAATAACGTTCTCTCCAACGTTTATTCCATGCTGCATGAGAACGGTCACGCCCTCTACGAGCAGGGCATTAACTGGGAGTACCGCTTTACTTCTCTGAGCACTGGCACTTCTATGGGCATGCACGAGTCCCAGTCTAGGTTCTTTGAGAACTACGTTGGCCTTTCTGAGGCATTTGCCGAGCCTCTGATTCAGCTTATGCGCAAGCATTTCCCTGGCCAGCTGAATCGCGTTACAGCCTTCCAGCTCTTCTCGGCAGCTAACAAGGTTCAGCCAAGTCTCATCCGCACTGAGGCGGACGAGCTCACGTATCCGCTACACATCCTCATCCGCTACGAAATGGAGCAGGCACTTTTGTCTGGCGAAATTACCGCAAAGGATGTCCCAGCTCTTTGGGCCGAGAAGTACAAGCAGTATCTAGGCGTCACGGTTCCAAATAACACTGAGGGTGCTCTTCAGGATGTCCACTGGTCATGGGGTGAGTTTGGCTACTTCCCAACTTATGCACTTGGTAGCGCTTATGGCGCGCAGTACAAGCACGCCATGATTGCTGAGGGTATGGACTTTGATGCCGTCTGCGCATCTGGAGACCTTGCTCCTATTAGGGAGTGGCTGGGTAGCCGTATTTGGACCTGGGGTCGCGCAAAGGACTCCAAGGAGCTCATCATGGGCGCATGCGGCGAGCCTTTTGACGTTCACTACTACACCAAGTATCTGACTGACAAATACTCTCGCATTTATGGTCTGACTAGTGCATAAGCGCACGCCGTAAGCGTGAGTGGAAATACCTGTCCTCTATTAACTACACGAAAGAGATGAAATGAAAAAGTTTTTTGAGGAGTTCAAAGAGTTTATCCAGCAGGGCAATGTTATGGATATGGCTATTGGTATCATCATTGGCGGCGCATTTACCGCTATTGTTACCTCCCTTGTCAATGACATCATCAACCCATTTATTAAGCTGATCTCTGGTGGCGGCACCGAGGTTTCTGGACTTTCCATTCCAGTTCCTGGTACCCAGAATGGCATTGACTTTGGTGCATTCATCAGCGCAATCATCAACTTCCTGATCATTGCATTTATTGTCTTCTGCATGGTTAAGGCCCTCAACAAGTTCATGAAGGCTTCCAAGCTTAAGAAGGACGAAGAAGAGGCTGTTGAAGAGGTTGCAGCTCCACACTGCCCACACTGCCTTGAAGAGGTAAAGGAAGGCGCAACTCGCTGCCCACACTGCACTGGTGAGATTGAGGGCGGCGCACACGCTGCGTAAGTTTCAACTCTAAGCTTTACATCACTGTTCTTTTACACGCGTAAAAGTTTGGCAAGAAAAAAACAGGCATATCATATGCCTGTTTTTTTTGTTAGTAAAAGATGTTAGAAAAGGCTGTGGTTATTTCTTACCAGTACCACCCTTGCCGCCGCCATTTCCAGATGAGCTGCCGCCATTTCCTGAAGAGCTACCACCATTTCCGGAACCAGAAGAAGTAGGCGTTACCAGCTTAAAGCCACCCTTACCATCTGGCTGCCAAGGGAACTCAGCCTTTGGTGGATACTCATATTTAGCCCAATTATCCTCGCGGTGATTAAGAAGGGCAAACTTAAGAGTATATCCAGGAGTATCAATACTGAGAACCTTTTTATTTTCCGAAGTAGTGTATAGAACAGACTCAGAATAATCCTTATTTGCCGAGAAACCCATTGCTATAATGGGGAAAGAAAGACCATCTGCCGAAGGCTTTTCTGCAACAATCTGAATAGGAGAAACGCTACCGTCTGGATAGAACAGTGCAGCATTTCCATCCTTATGAGCAGAGAAGGTATATGCTGCGCCCGAACCCTTATTCATAGACTCAATCTGATCACTGGTCAGATCTTCTTTAGAACCATCTGCATAGTGTAGGCCAGAGAGATAATACGTACCTGGAATGGTGGCAGCAAAATTGACTACCTGACCATCAATATAAGCAATCTGTGAAGTATCGTCAGGGTTATCAGAAAGCTTTTTGAAATTAAACGTAATCTCACTTTTGGCATCACTGAGCTTCAGATAGTTGTTATCGTCCTTATCAAAAAGCATTGGCACAACATCGCCATCATCATACGTACATTGAATAGCAACGGTTCCTTTTGCTTCCCACTTACCGTCATTCTTCACGCCTTTAAAATTGTGCATGAAGAAGGTACCGTCTTCTTTGAAAGAATAGTAAAGAACGGTTCCATCGTTATAGCCCTGATTAAGCATGCCGCCATGGTCAAAGGTTTTGCCTTCCTTTGATCCACCCTTAGTTCCAACACCATTGTCAACACACCAAACGCCAGTAATAATCTTGGAAAGGTCTCCGGTTAGCGTTGGATTATCTGGGGTCTCCTCAAGCTTCACAAAGCTTGAATGAGAAGGTGTATCTCCAGTACCGCCTTGAGGATCTGTTTGACCAGCTCCACCAAGAACTGAATCAGGATTCAAGATTGCCTGAAGGACATCACTATTACAAGCAGCAAGCGTGCTAGCAGCACCACCTGCAGCCAATCCCGCAAAAGCGCGGCGAGTAATCATCTCTTTGTTCATATGTTCCTCCTATAAGCGTATGGGAGTCCTAACTTTTTATATTCTACTTGAAACGAGTCAAATGTTATAAATTACGCTGCATTCGACTCATGTATCACCCTACTTTGTATGAGGAAGATGAGAGGTAATCAATGTCATATTTCCCGAGAAGTGCAGATTGCCAGAATGTGCAGGAGCAATAAAATGTGAGCCCTTATAAAGCGTATGTTCACATCCCTTGCCATCATCAGCAGAAACTGTTCCTTCTCCCTCAATAACACTTACGCACATAAACGACCATGGCTGTGCAATAGTTTTTGACTCATGAATCTCATATTTTTCTACCGAGAAGTACTTGCAGCTCATAAGCTCAGTTTTGCCATCAATTTCTGGAGCAGTAATTTCTCCAGATGTTGGAATTTCCTGTGCATAATCAATGACCTCTAAGCTCTGTGCCAGATGTAAATCACGAGGCTTGCCATCGTCTCCCAAACGATCATAGTCATACACACGATACGTAATATCTGAGCTCTGCTGCGTTTCTAGAATCAACGTACCTGTTCTAATGGCGTGAACCGTACCAGGATCAATCCTAAAGAAATCTCCTGCCTTGATTGGCACGTAATTAAGCAGTTCAGACCACTTTCCCTGCTCAACCATGGCTGCAAACTCCTCTTTTGAGGAAGCATTCTGACCAACAACAATATCGCCATTCTCTTTTGCATCAAGAATGTACCAGCACTCAGACTTTCCTAGAGAGCCATTCTCATGCTCTGCAGCATACTCATCATCTGGATGAACTTGAACAGAAAGGTCATCTTTTGCATCAAGAATCTTAATAAGCAGTGGGAAGCAATCTCCCCCTGCATTACCAAAAAGCTCTCGATGCGTTGACCAAAGTTCAGAAAGAGTTTTGCCAGCATATGCACCAGAGGCAACTTCACAGTCTCCGCTAGGATGTGCGCTAATTGCCCAGCACTCTCCTACTGCACCGTCAGGAATGTCGTAACCATACTCTTCAGCAAGTCTTCTTCCGCCCCAAATCTTATTGTGAAAAACAGGCTTTAAGAAAATTACATCTGTAGATGAAGTATTGGAAGTCATATCTGAACCTGGCATCTGGGCTCCTTATTCTGAGTGTAGGTATGCTAGTTAGATGTATTGTAACTTTATATTTTAGCTAATTTTATCCACCAAAAAATAACTGCTATTTTCACGCTACTCAACGAACTAACAAAAAGGGCTCAGTCAAAAGACTGAGCCCATCTATTCAAAGAATCCTTAGGACAACTTAGAACATAACGTTGAAGTAATCCACGCTGTAGTCGGAACCATAAAGAGCCCTGATGGTACCACGAACAGTTGCGGACGCATCCATCTTTACACCTGGCGCAAAGAATGCAAAGCCCTTGGTAGTAGCGTTAGGAAGTGCGTTTACAAACAGGTTCAGCTCATCGCTACCAACAGTAGTATCAATTGTCTCAATGAAGATGTTCGTATCAGTTTTGTTGACAACCTCAACCAAGTAGCCGTTGGAGTTCTCAAAGTCAACACCAATACCGGTGACAGTAACGGTAATCTTATCGGTATCAATAAGAATCTCGGTCTTATCGCCAGTCTTCCTAACATCATCAACGTACTTCTGAATGTTTTCAATCTGCTCTGAAGTATTGTACTTATCCATCAGAGTGTCATAATACTCCTGAGATTTAGAGTCACCAGCATAAGTATCTGAAGGCTTGGTTGCGGTATTTGCATCAGGTGCAACCTGCTGCTGACCACCAGGTGTAGAACCAGGATCAGCAAGATTTGGAATAAGATTGCAGCCAGCAAGTGCAAGAACTGCAGAAGCGGATGCTGCTACGAGGCCGAGCTTATTAAACTTCATAAAGGTCTCCTTTAGGTGATTTATACCTTGGAAGAGGATAACGGAAATAAGTAGATATTGTCAATTTTTATGCATAGATGAACACTTAATGCTCTGCAACTAGAGCCTTGATGCCACCTTGCGTAAACATTACTGCCGAATTAATGTGACCGTCAGCCTCTTCACGAGTCTCATCGTTTTTAAGAATATTGACAATAGTGGTCATCTCAGTTTGTGCAAGCCACGTAATAATGAACTCATCATAGGGCTTAACCTGTGCAACATTAGGATAAAGAATAGCTCTAATTGTTGCAGAGATAACCTCAGTCAATTCTTCGAAGAATCGAACAACGTGCGGATTTTCACGGTTATTCACAAGAATCTGCACCACATACCTATTGCCGTACAGAAGGTCCAAGAATTTCTCGAGCGTCTCCGCATCGCCCAAAGGAGTGTCTTCAAGATTTCTTTCATCGGAGAGCAGCAGATGATCTTTGTAGTCTTCAAGAATCTGAATTGCGCCTTCAGTAACGGGAATCAAAACATTCTTAAAGAGATCCTCTTTGTTATCAAAGAAGAAATAGAGAGCGCCTGTGGTAACACCTACGCGTGCACAAATCTGTCTGAGTGAAGCTTTATCGTATCCCTGTAAAGCAAACTCTTGCTCTGCGGATTTAAGAAGCCTGTGACGTGTGTCACAACTTTCTGTTTGTGGTCGCCTCGACATTGCTGTCGCTCCTTTATAAATGTTTTAAATCCCCTTGTAATAAGGAGATTCCCCCAAAATCAATACTACCTTGTTTTGGGGGAACATATAACAGAAAGTTAACTAATTATGCAGAAATCTATAAGCGTTACATAACAACTTTTGTGATATTTACTTAATTCTTTGATATAGAAAGACGAGAAACACGTCAGAGGCATAATAAAACCCTGCTATGTTACATAACAGGGTTTTTAAGACATACCGTTAACCCAAATTGTCCTTGCGCTTAATAAACTCTCCGCAGATATATGACTTCCTCAGATACTCGCGATTAAACGGATCTTTGACGGGAACAAAATCCTCTGGAGACTTAGCAAAGTGCATGGCAAAAAATTCATGGATATGTGGATCAGCCAGCAAATAGCCGCGCGAGCAGTACGCCTGATACAACTGGGCGTCCTCGTTAAATTTGAACGAGCTAAAAGCGCAGTCTGAACAGTGTAGTCCAGCCATCTTGCACATCTCCTACTCTTCAGATAGCCCCATGCAATCTGAACAACGCTGAATCATACGCGTATACAGCAAGTATGGCATTGTAAACAACAAAAATAGTCAAAAATACTTATTCGACGCCAAGAATTTCCGGGAGCGTGTAATCTGAGCCGTTCCCCGAGGAAGCAACAGATTGGAGGTATTCTCTATTGTCATTTCCGTCATGCATAACAGTAGGATTTGGAAGATTGACACCCTCAGCTAAATTCTTCTTTTGCGTCTCTGTAAGCTCTACGCCAGCATCAACAAGATCCTTAAGGTGCTCAACCCAAAGCTGATCAAGACTTAAAGAGAAGAAGTCAGCAATAACCTTTGCTTTATCAAATGAAGGCCACTTACGGCGCTCGGTGCAAATATAAGAGACATACGCACGTGACCAATGTGAGAATTCGCACAGGTCTACCTGGCGCTTGCCACTTTCTTGTAACAACCTTGCTACTGTCCTACCCAAGCCTGGGTCGGTCTTTTTGGTAACACCTGCCTTAGCCATCTCACAGCCCCATCTGCTCAAACGATGTCTGAAAAACACGCGTATGTTGTATGCATAGTCCCGTGTTGTTACCGTATGATACTACACTAAAATATCTTTAGATACAATTTGTTATGTTGTTTTACAAGCACAAATTTGAAGAAAATTGCATACCTGTTACGTAAATAAATCATAAGCGACACTGTCGTCTGAGGCTGCAGGCTATACGAAGAATATGCAAAAACCTATTACTCTATGCAAATTAATGTATCAGCTCACTTCCACGCTAGCAAAGAACCTACAAATCATCTTGCTTTAGCTTGTAGCTGATTTGTATAGACTGATTTCTGATATTTATAAAACCGCAGGAAAATAGCATGAAAATAGGAATCTTACTTTTAAAAAATTAAAATAATGGGTATATCAATGACAGAGCAAACAGCTCTAAAGAGATTGCCATGAGGCAGGGCGACATGTGTGCGACCACGTAAAAAGTCGTCCTGCCTCCATGGCATACGTTGCCTCGCATAACGAGAAATCTAGATGGTCGGGGCCACCTAGTAATGAAATTGAGTGTTGGGGGAACTCAATCTCTCAACGCAACGTGTAAACTATTGATAGCAGAAAAAACTTTTTATATATTCGGGAATTGGAAGAATTTTTAAATTCATATAACACCTCACGATTTTAGCGTAAAAATAACGCAAGTGCTACACCAAATCCAAGAAATGGTGCAAAGGGGAATGTATACATAAATACATTATTTGAACAGGTAATTTCTTCTTTATTTCTATCTTCTCTTTTTAAAAATTTACGCCAAATAAAGAACAGCAGAGAAAACATAACACCTAAAAAATTTGCTGAAAATAAAAAGACAAATGTCTCTTTTATTTCAAGATAAAGGCATGTTGAGAGGATAAGTTTAATATCTCCCCCTCCTAGAGAAGACATATGACCTATAAATTTTGTAACTATACTCATTGTAATCAGCACACTAATAACAAAGATTTCGCTCCAAAGACCACATATGAGCAACCCGATTTGATCCTTATTTGTTATGAGCCAAATAGGCCATAAAACAGTAAGCAGGAGAGGGATTCTATTCGGAATAGTGCGATTTCGCATATCCGATATTGAAGCACAAATATACATAACAAGAATAACCAACTCTTTCATAAACACCTCCTCAGTCAACCTTAGCAACATGAACAAGAATTAACATCCCATGTGGTCGGCGTTATTTAACTTATTGATGTAACAAGTTAAGTATTCAAAGTTCTTCTCGCTGCTCTTGGTTTTAGAGGGTCTTTTTGAATCCTCGGGATTTTCTTGCGACAAAAATCGGAAAGCCGTGAATGGTACACTTAGCATTCAGTTTCTAGAAAGGTATCTCATGCCGAGCTCTTCATATAAATCAAAGCAAATGATTGTTATTCGTCGCGATCTTAAGATGCGCAAAGGAAAAATTGCTGCTCAGGCAAGCCATGCGTGTGTTGAAGCTACGCTCATGGCGCTTGCAAAAGAGCATCGACTTGATCAGGTTCGTATCACCGACGATCAAAATTGGGTCTATTTGGACCATGCCGATGAAGATACCTCCGCAATCACCAACTGGTTTGATGCCGGTGTTGCAAAGGTATGTGTCTACGTTGATTCTGAAGAGGCGCTGCTTGAGCTTACCGCTGAAGGAAAGGCTCGCGGCTTTGTTGTAGCCCTTATTAGAGACGCAGGCTTTACCGAGTTCCATGGAGAACCCACGTTTACCTGCCTGGCTTTTGAGCCGCTTGCTGCAGAAGATATTGATCCATTGACGGGCGAGCTGCCACTGTACTAGCGAGTTACCTCTGTACTAGCGAGCTGCCTCTGTACTAGCGAGCTGCCTCTGTACGAGCGAGTTGCTCTGTACTAGCGAACTACCTCTGTACGAGCACAATACCTACATCAAGAAGGTGTGACTCATAACCTCGTCAAAGATAGTGGTAACTACAAACATACCAATTGAGGCATAGAGGATTGCAGCCTGCCAAGACAGATGATTGGTCTCGATGTTTGAAATTCTAGGATCAAGCTTTCCGTCTTTGAGGCTAACAGGATCATCAATATCGCGGGTAAAGCCCATCTGACGGTCCTCATACTCTTTTCCGCTAAAGAGCAGGCCAACACCACAGGCAATAATTCCCAGCGAAGAAATAACGTACATGACACGGCGTACCCAGTCGATACCGGTAAACATATCCATACCGCTGGTGAAGTACGCAAATGCAAAGATAATCGCACTCATTCCAGCTGCAGTAAGACAACCATAACCAAATGCACGTAAAGCGCTCAGTGCCAGCTCTTTGAACTTCTCGCCACGAGAAGGTGTTTGTGAAAACTTGCTATCCATACACAACTCCTTGGTTGTTTATTTGTTTTCTGTATAGCTTATAGCGTATAGGAAGTCTTGGCTTGATGATACAATTTCTACAGTAAATCTTGGCAGGAGGACGCATGCGTATCGGCTTTGATAACGAGAAGTACATCACTATGCAGGCGGATCGAATCCACCAGCGTATCAGTGAGTTTGGCGGCAAGCTCTACCTGGAGTTTGGCGGTAAACTGCTCGACGATAACCACGCTTCTCGCATCCTCCCTGGCTTTGCTCCAGATGCAAAAGCCCAGATGCTCCAGCAACTTGCTCACGAGGCAGAGGTTGTCTTTGCCATCAACGCAAACGACATTGAAAACGGCAAGCGTAGAAGCGATATTGGCGTTACCTATGCCGATGACGTGCTGAGGCTTATGGACATCTTCCGTGCTCGCGGCCTTGCCATTGGCGGTGTTGTCATTACGCAGTACTCTGGTCAGCCAAAGGCAAAGGCCTATCGTGCGCGCCTGGAAAACATGGGTATTGCTGTATACCGTCACTACCCCATTGAGGGCTACCCTTCCAATATTGACCTGATTGTCTCAGCGGAGGGCTACGGTAAAAACGAGTACGTCAAGACTACTCATCCTCTGGTGGTTGTAACAGCACCTGGTCCTGGCTCTGGCAAGCTTGCCGTCTGTCTCTCGCAGCTCTACAACGAGAATACCCGTGGAGTCCGTGCAGGCTACGCTAAGTTTGAGACCTTCCCTGTTTGGAATCTTCCACTCAAGCACCCCGTAAACGTTGCCTACGAGGCAGCTACGGCAGACTTGGGCGACAACAACATCATCGATCCATATCACCTTGAGGCTCACGGCAAGGTTACCGTTAACTACAACCGCGACGTTGAGGCTTTTCCTGTGCTCAAGGCCATGATGGAGAAAATCGCAGGTACCAGCCCGTATCAGTCTCCAACCGATATGGGTGTCAATATGGTTGGCAACTGCATTGTTGATGATGAGGTTTGCCAGGAAGCTTCCAAGGCAGAGATTGTACGCAGGTGGTTTAGGGCTGCCGAGAAACTCGAGCGTACGGGCATGGGTGAGCGTGAACTCACAAAGATTAATCTCTTGATGAAAGACGTTAACGTTGACCAGAACTTCTCGCCAGCTCATGCAGCTTGTTTGCATAAAGCAGAAGAGACAGGAAAGCTTGCGGGCGCTATGGTTATGCCTGACGGCACCATTATTACCGGCAAAACTTCGGAGCTGTTAGGTGCGCCAGCGTCGCTTTTGCTCAACGCACTCAAATACGTAGTTGGCATTGAGAAGAAGACGTTTATTGTCTCGGATGAGGTTTTAAGGCCTATTTGCGCACTAAAAGAGAACAACTTTAAGTTGGCTCGCACCAGCCTTTGCGCTGATGAGATGCTCATTGCGCTCTCAATCAGCTCTATTGAAAACCCATTAGCTGGAAAAGCGGTTGATGCAACTGAATTGCTTCGTGGTTGCGATGCATACTTCTCGTCAATCATTTCTAGCGATGATGAGTCCATCTATCACAAGCTGGGCATCAACGTGTGCTGCGAACCAATTTTTGAACAGGGACAATTCTTTCACCAGTGATTTTTAACAGCTCACATAAAAGCAAGAAAACGAGAAACTCTACGACTCGTTCTAAAACTAAACACACACCTGCTTCTGCAAGCGCTTCAAAACGTAAGCAGCGGGCGATGCATACACTTGAGCAAAATTCCCAGAACAATCCTGTTGTCAAATGGGGACTTATTACGCTGGCCATTGTATTTGTGCTGGCATTGTTGCAATCGTGCCAGGGACTTTTCTCCCTCTCTTTTGACAACAAACTGATCATCAAAAACGAAGTCCCGTATGAGTGGGAAAACCTTAGCTACGACGCAACGGGACGTGCGCATTATGTGGTGGACGGAGAAGAGCTCACTCGCACGGGTGTTGACGTCTCTTCTCACCAGGGTTTTATTGACTGGGAGGCCGTTGCTGCCGATGACATTCAGTTTGCCATGCTTCGCATTGGCTACCGCGGCTCCACCGAGGGTGGTATTCGCGCGGATGAACTGTTTGAAACCAACCTAAAGGGTGCGCAAAGCGCTGGTCTTGATGTAGGTGTGTACTTCTTCTCGCAGGCTATTAACGTGGAAGAGGCTCGCGAGGAGGCTGCTTTTGTTCTGCAGCAGTTAAGAGAAGCAGGAGTTACAAAGCTTGCTCTTCCTGTTGCGTTTGACCTGGAGCCTTCTCCCGATTACAGCGGCCGCGCCGACAACCTTTCCCCCGCAGAAACTAACGCAATTGCGCGCGCGTTTTGCACCACCATTCAAGAAGCAGGATACCGCGTTATTGTGTATGGTAACAAAGTTGATCTAAATCGCTTTGACCTGGTCTCGCTTGACGAGCCTATTTGGCTGGCACAATACGTTGATCAGCCAGACGTAAACTTTAACTTTTTGATATGGCAATACACCTCAACAGGACAAGTTGACGGTATTACCGGTTCAGTTGATTTGAATTTGGACTTCTCACGCGTCTCTACAAGTAAGAGCCCAAAGTAGCAACTTACACATCGAAACTACTGGACACTCCACAGTCGCGCCGCAGCCCGTAAAGCTATCCGACCTTCACGGAACCAGTCAGGGTAACGGTAGGATCAAGCGCCTGAGCATGCGCAAAAGCGCCTCCTGGGCTACATGAACTTACCAGCGTAAACACTACCCACAAGATGATGGCTGCAAGCAATACTGCCAGCGCCACACGGCCCAGCTTCATGCGAGAAGAACGACGCCTTCTAGCCGCATACGCTGCCTGAGCTTCGTCTCTTGGGTTGAGCGTTCCGTAGTGATTGCCGTAAGCAGTTCTTGCTCGACCACGTGCGCGAGCAGCGTCTGCACGAGCATGGTTAACAGGATTAGTTGGGCGATCTTGCGTCATTCTACGCTGTGCCTGCGCACGGCTTCCAACAGCTGCGTGACGGCCTCGCACTGCACGTGGAGACGTAGAAGACTCCCCGTTGCGAGAGATAGTAGGCGGAACCTGAGCTGGACGCTTTTTCTTACCAAAACCAAAGAGGTTATTCTCTGCCATCAACAATCCTTGCTAAAAGATTCGTTTACCGAAAAAAGAATACACCGACTTTGCTTTTCTCGCCTTGAAAAGCATCTATCCCGTTACAATAAAGCGCTATACAGACTGATTTTCTGTAAAGTCTGCACAATTGGAGTTCATGGGGGACGTGTGAAGAAACTTTTACTGATGGCAACAGGAGG
>CAKARF010000019.1 GCA_916720465.1 uncultured Atopobium sp.
CGTAGACGCGCAGGACCATGGGGCCACCTTTCAATGCAAGCCTTGAACGCTTTTACTGGCTTTATTGTACGTTACTTAGGTGGACAAATTGGCGCTTGTCGAGAAAAGAAAAACGGGTTGTAACAGAGCGTTAAAAATACAAATTTTTTAGTTAAAAGTTTTTAGGGCAGCATGATTTGCGCCGGCAAGTGTGCGTCGGAGCGTTTTACTCCAGCAAGTTTTTACGCCAGCAAGTTTTACGCAAGCACAAAGATGAGGGCGATAAAACAGACTGTTATGCCCAAGGCAATTGCTTCGCGAGCGCCAAAGGTTGGTTGATGCCAACGTGTGCGAGAAGCCCCTGCTACATAGTGGCGGGCGTCAAGTGCCTTGGAAAGGTTGTTGGCGTGTCTGAGTGAACTTGCTAAAAGCGCCACCACAATGGAGAAGGTTGCGCGAAATCTTTTGGGAAGCGAGCCTGAAGCAACGTAACCTGCGCGAGCGGTTTGAGCCTCGGAAATAGACACCGCATCGACCGCAAGTGTTGGAATAAAGCGCAGCATAAGCGAGAAAATCATGGCAATTTCTTTACCGGGAAGACCAATTTTTGAGAGCGGCGCGCAAGCTGCTTCAAAGGCGTTACCCAGATCGGTTTGAGTGGTGGTAAGTAGAAGTAGCGCGCCCATCAAAATTGCAGCTAAAATGCGCACAGGGTAGAGAAAAGCGCTCCATGCTCCCACGTCAGTGATGGTAAAGATTGACCAGGAAACAAGCACAGTTCCTTCTCGTGTGAGTAACAGGTTGAAGAGCGAGAGGAAGATAAGCAGCCAGGCAAGTGGGATGATTGACTTAAGCACTTGTTTGATGGGGATTTTTGCTAGAGCCAGCAGGAAAAGTGCACCTACTACCAGCAGTGCAAGCTGTGGTGCAGTGCGGATAAAAAACGTTGTGAGCATCAAAAGAAGTGCAGCCAGGCATTTAACGTTGGGATTAAGCCTGTGGATGGGCGAATCCCCGCGATAGTACTGACCGACGGAAATCTTAAGCGCCATAACGGCCTCCTTGTGTGAGGTCGCTGACCTGCGCGGTGCCGCTTGGCTGTGCGGCGCCGCTGGTCTGCACGGTGCTGACCTGCGCGGCGTTAGGGGTGGTCGTCATCACACCTACCAGTGCGTCTACCAGCTCAGATAGGGTCAAAGGTTCTCCCAGGTTGATTCCCGTGGTGCGAGACAGATGCTGTGCCCATGCAAGTGCATGAGGAATACCCAGTCCAAGCTCCTGGAATTCTGCCTCTGAGAAATGAGTAAATGTCTGATAAGGCGTGCCAGAGAATACCAGGTAACCCTCATGGAGCACGACAATCTGGTCAGTTTCTGCCGCATCCTCCATCGAGTGTGTCAGTTCAATAACGGTGCAGCCGTCCTCAAGAACGGTGTTGATAATTTTTCTGAGTTCAGCGCAATAGTAGGGGTCAAGTCCGCTGGTAGGCTCATCGAGCACAAGCACCTTTGGCTGCATAGCAATAACGCCCGCAAGTGCGCAAAGTCTCTGTTGACCACCAGAAAGCTCAAAAGGGGATGCATCTGCCTTGTGGGAAAGACCGACAAGTTCCAGAGTAGCATTTACAGCGCTTGTTACATCGCAGGCTGAAAGGCCCAGGTTAGAGGGGCCAAACGCCACGTCTTCGGCAACCGTTTGTGCAAAAAGCTGGCGCTCTGGTCGCTGCATGACGTAACCAACAATACCGTGAAGTTTTCTGCGGTTTTGCTTTTGTCGAGTATCCAGTCCAGCCACGCATAGGCTTCCGGAATCAGGCGTATCAAGTGCACAAATCAAGCGCGCAAGGGTAGACTTGCCGGAACCAGTGGAGCCAATAACGGCAACATGCGAGCCTTTTTGCACGTCAACCGAGATGTTTTTGAGCACAGGCTTCTGGTACGAGAACGTCACATCGCACACGGAAACCACTGCTGACTCGGACACGCTTCCGGTCGCGTCGCAACCCGCGGTGGCCGCATCCGCACTTCTCGCGCCCTGCGCCGCTGTGGCGAGAAGCCCCGTCAGCTCGCTGAGCACGCGCTCAGCCGAAGGTGATTTGCACACGACAATTCCGCGGTTGTTGAGCGCGTGAGCAACCTGATAGGCAAACGGCTCCTCAAGATGCAGACATTCAACCAGCTCATGCTGCTCAAAAAGGGCTTCGGGCGTTCCCTCAAAGGCAACGTGGCCGTCGTCCAAGGCAATCACGTGATCAGCAGAAACCACTTCGTCCATGAAATGCGTTACATGGACGATAGTCTTTCCAGCTGCACGGAGTTTCTCGACAAGTCCCATAACGTTATTTCTGTGAACAACGTCAAGAGCTGCGGAAGGTTCGTCGAGAATGAGGATTTGCGGCTTCATGACCAGCGCGCCCGAGATTGCTACGCGCTGCTGCTGACCGCCCGAAAGCATCTGCGGATTTTCTGACGCAAACTCGGTGAGAGTTCCAAGAGTAATCTGCTCTTCTACCAGCGGAGTTATCTGATCGCTGGGCACCTGAAGATTTTCCAGACCAAAGGCAATATCGTCTGCAACCACGCTGCAGATAATCTGGTCCTCAGGATTTTGGAAGACCAGGCCCAGTTGCGGACGAATGGTCTTGTACGCCTCAAAGTCAGCCTGGCCATCGGTGACAACAGTTGTTCCCAGAAAGGTAACGGTGCCCTCGTCAGGGGCGGAAAGGCCAGAGAGTATTGAGGCAACAGTAGACTTGCCCGAACCGTTTGCGCCAACAATACAGGTACGTTTACCTGCGGGAATAGAGAACGAGACGTGATCGAGGGCAACCACGCCTTTTGCGTGCACAAAGGTCACGTCCGAAAGCGTCGCAGCTACAGGCGGGTCCTGAGTTTGTGCGGTGCTTTCAGACGTGTGTGTATCTGGGGAGTTGTCGAGCAGGTTACTCACCGTTTTTGATGCTCTCAAAAAGTGAAGTAGCCGAGCGCATAATCACAACAAAGATAATGCTGTTGATAGCAACTTTTACCACGTTGAAGGGGAGAAGGGCGGGGACAATCAGTCCGCTTACTGCCTCTACGCTCATGCCGGTGTAGATTGGGGTAACTACAAGGTTGCCCAGAATGCATGCAACAACACTGACAACGCTGCCTACTATCAGGGCAAGCACCAGCTGCTTGATCTTCTCGGAACGGTTATACACAATCAGCGAAACCGGCAAAACGTAGGTAAGCGTTGCCAGAATTGCCATGATGGTGCCGTAAATTCCGGACTCTGTAGTGAGGTGCAGAAGGTAGGGAAGCACCGAGACAATCGCGCCCGCAGCGGGGCCAAAAGCTACGCCTGCGAGCAGGGCAAAGACGCCCGAAGGATCGTACTTCAAAAACGTCACGCCTGGGATCAGGGGGAACTGAAGCACCATGGTGCTGATTGCAGCAGCTGCACAAAGCATGGCGAGAATAGCGATTCTCTTGGTAGACCAGCCGTTAGAAGATGCGGTTGTTGCGTGGGTTGAGTGGGATGAAGCCATAAAAGTCTCCGTTTCTGACATCCGGACTGTACCGTTGGTCCTGGACTTTAACCAGGTTAACCGCCTTTGCGGGTCGCGGACTTGATGGCTCTTTGAACCAGGTTGTTACAAACCTTGAAGTTCGGCCACCTTACCACCAGTAGGTAATTGCAACCATTTCTGAAACATTTCGTTAAGTACTATAGCAGAGTTAACAGCTGATAACACGTAAAACGGGATGGACATTTCTTTGACAGAATTGCAAAAAAATTGTTTTATCGTTCCAGAATCATGATTTTCTCGGCCCAACGCCGTGATTTTCTCGCCCCAACGCCACGTTTTTCTCGCTTGCGATAAACTATAAAAAGTAACTTACTAAGGAGCGTGTTACATGTCTGAAAGTGGCTATGACTTACAAAGCCTGGCCGGAAAGCTTTGCTCGATTGTTGGAGAAGAGAACGTCCTGGTAGACGAGCCAATGAGCGAGCACACCACCTTTAAAGTGGGTGGACCTGCGGATCTCTATGTCATCCCTGATAATCCTGATGAGGTCAAAGAGATTCTCCTTGCGGTTAAAGACGCAGAAGCTCCTTATTTTATTCTCGGCTACGGCTCTGACCTGCTCGTTTCCGACGCAGGATATCGCGGCGTCATCATTGCCGTCGCTGACGGCCTAACCGGTGTAAGCATCGACGACACCGAAATGACCTGCCAGGCCGGCGTCGGCCTTAAAGAAGCCTCGGAGATGGCCTGTGAGCTGGACCTTTCTGGACTCGAGTTTGCCTGTGGCATCCCAGGTTCTGTGGGCGGCGCATGCTTCATGAACGCAGGCGCTTACGACGGCTGCATCGCTGACGTGCTCAAATCCGTCCGCGTCCTTCTCGCCGATGGTACCTTTGCTACGCTGGACGCATCCGAGCTTGACCTGGGATATCGACACAGCAGAATCGCTGATGAGGGCATGATTGTGCTTTCTGCCACGTTCAATCTCCACCGTGCGGATGGCGAGAAGATCCGTGAAAAGATGGAAGAGTTCACGCGTGCTCGCGAGGAAAAGCAGCCACTTGAACTGCCTTCCGCTGGTTCAACCTTTAAACGCCCCGAGGGTCACTTTGTAGGCAAGCTTGTTACCGACGCTGGTCTTAAGGGCTATCGCTTTGGTGGCGCTGGTGTTTCCGATAAGCATGCTGGCTTTGTGGTCAACTACGACAACGCTACTGCTGCTGAGGTTCATGCCGTTATCAAGCATGTTCAGGCAGAGGTCAAGCGCCAGTTTGATGTCGAGCTCCACCCCGAGGTAAGGTTCCTCGGAGAGTAGCACCACGAGCCACGGATCGCACGCGTCCGCAACGGATTGCACGCGTCCGGCACGGTACTGTTGCGTCCGCAACGAATCCCTACGATAACTCTGCAAGAAAACGGGGAAGTCCGTCAGCGGAAATCGGCTCCTCCATGCCCGCGACAAGAGGACGCAGGTAGGTCAGGGCGGAGTCGGTAACGTTGAAGCCGTCCTCGGAAATCATTTCTCGAGGTACAAGCTTTACCTTGTTAGCAACGTCGGCGACAGGGGTAGTGCGAATCTCCGTGGTGTATGGGGCATCAGAAGTTCGGTGAACACCAACCATAACACCCGTTTTACCTTGGAGAACAGCTTCAACTCCTGCGGCACCGAGCGCTTCCGCCTCGTCCAAGTCAACCTTGCTAGCGGCGTGCGAAGCACAGCGCTGCAGCGTATTGAGTTCAATACCGCGAGACTTTACGCCCAGCTGCTCTTTGGCCAGCTGCGACAAGTATTGTGCTGTCCCGGACTGTGCTGCGAGGTGGCCAAACGTGTCAATTGAGACGGACTTTGCATCAAAAAGGAAACTACCATCCGCGTGATGGACGCCTTCGCTGACAACTACAATCACGTTGTTTTTCTCGCGAAGTCGCTGCTCAATGGCGGAAAGTAGCGCCTGCTCTTCAAGAGGAATCTCTGGCAGGAGCACAAAATCCGGAGCAGTTCCGCAAATATCTTGCGCCATCGCGCCAGCGGCCGTGAGCCAGCCGGCATCGCGGCCCATTGCCTCGATGAACGTTACATTTTTGCTGTTGTAGACGCCACCGTCGCGGGTGAGCTCGGCGGTTACGGATGCGACGAATCGCGCCGCGCTACCAAAACCGGGGGTGTGATCAGTTCCTTCGAGATCATTGTCGATGGTTTTTGGCACACCAACAACACGAACAGGGCTTTTTACCTGGTCAAAGTATCGAGACAGCTTGTCCGTGGTGTCCATGGAATCGTTGCCGCCGATGTATAGAATGGCGTCTACCTGGTATTTCTTGAGCTGCGCATCAATCTGTTGGTAGATAGGGGAGGTTGCCATGGGTTCTGAGGTTGCAGCAAGTTCCGTCTCAAGATCCGGCAGCTTAAAGCGGCAGCTACCCAACCAGCTTGAAGGCGTTTTTCTTAGGAGCTGAAGGTTCTTCTCGCAAGGATTTGTGGCAGCTTGATTAGGCACTTCTGGTTCAGATACGGTGAGCTCAAGCGCTTCCGTCAGGTCAACAACCTTGCCCTCAAGAAACCCTTGGATTCCGTTGCGCATCCCGAGCACGCGGAGACCGTGGGCATGAGCTGCGCGAACAACACCCGCAAGCGATGCATTGATAGCCGCGGTTGGTCCACCCGACTGTCCGACCAGGATTGTGTGAATTGCGTGCTCTGATGTGGTGTTCATGGGTGCCTCGGATTCTCGAGAGTTGACGTATCAAGTATATCCGAGGCAGGAGGCTACGGTGTTAGTGAGACGCCTTGAGAATAAAGTGATTTTCCTTCAATAAATCGTAAGAGCTGCGGTGCTGTTATATCGGCTGATGGGGGATTTGCAAGAATCTGCAGATAAAGCGAAGCTCGATGGCTCGGATGCATTGTGAAATAGCTTAGGCAATGTGATTTGAGCTCATCTGAGTTCGCTCAATTCATAGTTATGCATAAATACTGTCTTTTATACATAATTATGAATGAAGATATATCAAAGATTTAATTACCCTAAATTTCAGGATTAAGCAAACACACCTAAGTCAGATAATCTGCAAAATCAAAGGTGAAAAACACATCTAATGAAGATATTCTGCATAAGATGAGCGTTTTAGGCGGAATGTATAGGCATTTTCAGCAGATTATCTGACATAGGTGTGTTCAGGCGTTTCAAACTAGGCGCGGATGCACTTACGGAACTCATGCACCCGCCAAGTCACCGCACGTGGCGAGAAACCCGCAGGTCTCGCAGCCGTTCCCTGGCCCATGCCGCGCCCGCACCCGACGCTCGCATCCAACGTCCACCGTACGCGCACGGACCCGCGGCAAACTTAATAAATATCGCCACCCTGTCATGCCTAAACAGGATAGCGATAATGAAGAAGATATTGAATTTCCGCCAGATGACATGACATGGGAAGAAAAATATGCGTTACGGAAAGTACAGTTTGCATAAGCAGCACAGGAACAGAAAGCCTATGAGCGGTTTTGGAAGAACACAAAGACGAATTATATAAATACATCCTGCAGCCGATAGATGATTTCTATGAGTTGCGCGGTCAACTGATGGATATGATACCCGACTTCCATATGCGTCTGAAAGTCGATCACAAAAGTGAAAAGGTGGTATTTGCTGCCGATATTCATTCCGTTTTTGACATTACGTGGTATACGCCCGCCCGCTATATGGTCGATGTGCAGCTGACGGACGAGGGTACAACAGAACGCCAATATTCCGAGGGAAAGTTCTGTGTATGCAAGTGTTGCGGTAAAGCCTTCGTGAGGACAGCTGACCAGAACTGCCGCCAATACTGCGGAGGGCCGAAATGTGAACGCAAGGGTCAAAGAGAACTGGCGCAGCGCAAGCGTGAAAAGGACAAGATTGAAAAACAGCAGGAAAAGACAAAGGAGAAGAGAAAGTCCTAACACCACAAAATCAGTCGAATCGATTGATGGTCATAATTCTGCACCAACGATATTATCACGATTTCCTGAATTATTCACATTTTCGTGATATACTATTTTAATATAACGTGTGAATAAGGAAGCGCATCATGGCTGTAAGCTACAAGAAACTATTTCATATGTTGATAGATAGAAATATGACGGCTGCGGAGCTTCAGAAAGAAGCTGGTTATAGTGCCAATATATCAACACGAATGCGACGGAATGAATACGTGTCCCTTGAATCAATGGAAAAGATATGCCGGGTACTGGACTGCAAGGTAGATGATATCGTGGAATTTGTCCTGGATGAAGATAAGGTGGCGGAAAAATGAGATTTATAGGAAACAAGGAGTCAATCGTTGAGTTAATTGATTCTTTTATTGACGATAAAATAGCATCCAAAGATGGGCTCGTTTTGTTTGATGCATTTTGCGGAACAGGTTCTGTATCAGACAGGTTAAAAGAAAGATTTAATGTTGTTATTAATGACAATCTTAAATGGGCTACCATTTATACCGCAGGTAGGTTATATGCCTCAATCTGTCATTTTGAGGGTCTTGGCTTTGATCCGTTTGATTTTTTTAATCAAAACTGTAATGAAATCCACGGCTTTATGTATAAAACATATGCTCCAACTGAAAGCGATAGGATGTACTTTACTCCCGAGAATGCTGCAAGGATAGACTATTTCAGAAATCAGATAGAGGAATGGCACACAGGCGAATTAATTACTGAAACAGAATATCTGTTTCTTCTTGCCAGTCTCATAGAATCTGTATCAAGGGTTTCAAATACTGCAGGTGTATACGGCGCATTCTTAAAAAAATGGGATGGACGTGCGTTAAAACCTATTGAATTCATAAGACCATCATGCAATGAGGGCATACCAAAGGACATTACGATTTATAACGATAAAATAGAAAATATAATTTCTGATGTCGAATGCGATATTCTATATTTGGATCCGCCGTACACACAGAATCAATACGGAACACAGTATCATCTACTGGAAACGCTAATTTTGAACGATTGTCCTTCTGTAAGCAAGATAACTGGTTCTCGTCCAGTCATGCCTATGAGATCTGATTGGTCTAAAGAATACAAGGTTAATATCCTTTTCGATAAGATTGTTTCGAAAACCAAAGCACGTTATATCGTCCTTAGCTATAACAATGATGGCCTCATGTCCAAAGAATATATCGAGGCCGTTATGAAGCGCTATGGAAAGCCAGAAACATATTGCTGCAAAAAAATTAACTATAAAAAATACCAGAATTGGAAGTCACAAAACCATAAGGAACACTTTGAATACTTATTCTTTGTGGAGAAAAAGAATCCATCAGATGTTATATATGAGTCACCACTCAATTATATAGGAAATAAGACTCGTGTCATTACAGAAATCAGGGGGAAGCTTCCTGCTGAGATAGATAATTTTATAGACGCATTCGGAGGCGGTTTTAATGTTGGGATTAACATAAATTCCGAAAACATTATATACAACGAGTACAATCATTTCGTAAAAGAACTTATTGAATCATTTTGGCATTATGATACTTTTTCCTATATTGCCTACATGAAAAAGATTATACAGCGGTTTGGATTGGAACCCGGAGATAAAGACTCATATCTTAAGGTGCGAGATTATTATAATTCTTTTCCGGCGGAAAAACGTGATTCACGATTATTACTTGTAGTAATATTATATAGCTTTCAGCAGCAGATTCGTTTTAATGGAAACCACGAATTTAACAACCCCGTGGGTATGCGATGGTTTAATGACAAAATTTTGGAAAAGCTCATAAGTTTTTCCCGCCGAATAAAGGAATTAAATGTAAGATTTTATTGTTCAGATTATACAGATATGTTCCAATATGTTAATGATAGACACACATTCATATATCTTGACCCTCCATATATGCTTACCAACAGCTCATATAATGATGGAAAACGAGGTTTTAAGGGATGGGATGCTTCGCAAGAGTTTGCGCTCTTTGATTTTTTGGATAGATTAAACGGTGAGGGGGGTCGATTCATGTTGTCATATGTTTTAGAGCATAAAGGCAAGATTAACCAAAATTTATTGAGTTGGACGAGAGAGAACAATTACCGGATTGTGGAATTAGGAGATATTCTGGGGATATCAGGAAGCCGGAGAAAGGAAATCTTGGTGATTAACTATGAGCGATAAACCATTATTCGTAATTAAACGAAATTTACAAAAATCTGCGCAAACAGGACTAACCTTTCAAGATCAGCTGGATGCATCCTACTTAAAGGACATATGCAGTAAAATAACAGGTCGTTCAGATTACGATTGCCAATATGTCGACAATGATTATAGAGATGATTTTTTAACCAGCACCTATAATAAAGGCCGCTTGGCAACGCTTCGATACGGGGACTATGTGCATTTTATAACCTTTTCAGAACAAAAAATCGAAGGACGAAATTCCAGTATTCAAAGTGTTTCGACTGCTTTTAATATTTTCTATATGTGTCCATATGAGAAGAAAAAACTGCATTATTATTTCATCTGTAAAAGCGGAAATCCTACGACAGATTACCATATGTTCATCTACAGGCTTATGGAAACAGTAGGTTTTAACTTTCTGAATTTTCCAACTACATCTTTAGTGTCCAGTTTTATCACTATTGAAGATATGATGCGTGCCAGAGAGGAGAATAGAGGAACAAACAAAAGCAATAATTCCACATATATCAGTAAAAATGAAGATGGAGATTACGAAGCCTACTGTAAAACATATGGAGCCAGCAAATATGAGTCCAGTCTTATTTGTTATTCGATGTCCACAATAATAGGTCATACTGAAAAGATAAAGTTATATGAAATATTGGAAGGGAATCTGAAAGAACTCCCAGACTCCAGCTTACAGGTTCTCAAAAAAATGGATTCGGTTGATATTATTAAAACTGACTTAACCTTCGAGAAGCGTGTTTTTGAAGAAAGTCGCGGAAATATGCTCCGTTCTCCAAGATACCAATACAATCTGCTCGACAAGCTGGGCGAAAAACACTGCGCGTTGTGTGGTTGTACCATTCCAGATATTATTCAAGGTGCTCATATTTGGCCAGTTGCGAGTATTAAAGCTACAAACTCAATAAGCTTAGATGACAAAGTGCGATATGCTACAGACGGAGATAATGGTCTCTGGCTTTGTGAAAACCATCATAAGTTGTTCGACAGAAATATAATAGCCATTTTTAATGATGGCACTTTCAAATATAATCGTAAGCTTTCGCATGTACATATTCCATATTTGACAGGGTTTACAGAGAACTATCACTTGCCGCCGGTGTATATAAATGATAATTTTATAAAGTATGTTAATCTTCGCAATAGTTCCCTAAACACCGCAAATTATGTCGAGTTCTGATAATAAACAATTAAGACCGCACAGAGCATTCCGCGTGTGGTCTTTTTGCCTTATTTTCCGCCAGTCAGAATGAAATGCACATACTCCCGACAATGATCTTCGAGGTAGCAGACAAGCTCATAGTAGCCGTTTTCGTGCGCAATCTACTAGACTATGTTGGCATCAACATATTTGTCAGACCGTTGTCCCGGATAGCAGGAATCTGTTCTTTAATGCTATTAGTCATCGAGCTCACCACCTTTCGTACTCGGTCTATGCCGTAGAGAACGTTCAATCCGGAGCTGTTATCCCAGTCAACCATAATCGAGCCTGTCGAATCTATGCCCGTAACTGTTCTAAGCGTTCGTATCGGCGGGGCAAAGGCATCGCTCATCTCCAAAAGTTCCACACGGCAGCCGACCTAGTACTGCCTACGCAGCCGTTCCAGCATATCTTTATTCAGCATTTGGCGCATCGCCTTTCCGAGCGGACGAGCTTGTGAGATTTCGGAGCAGGACTTTTCTTGCGTTCTTATACTCATCTCCGATAAAGCCGAGCCACAGGAGAAAACAGCGTAATGCGTATTTCTTGTTCTCTACATCTCGTCCGTAGCCGTGATGCGTTTCTGCCGCTTGAACATATCCACAAGCGCGGTGATGAATACGGGGTAGGCGGCGGTCTTCTCGGCTTCACAACCCTCTGTGAGCGTGAACCACGGGAAAGAAATCTTGTCATCGCTAACCATAATATCAAGGTACTCTGCGCCGAAAGCCTTACAGATAAGAGCTGTCTTACTTGCGACAAGCCTCTCTAATTCGTCCATTTCCAAGTCTGTCAGTGTGTTCGGTATTTCTACCATCGACTGTGTTTGCTCCGACTCCGCCATGAATCCTGCCTCTTTCAGTCTCTCGATTATGTCCGAGCCGTCCGGATAGTTCACGCTGCCGTCTTTCAAAACCGTAATCTCGTCAATGTTGTAGTTGCAGGTTGGCACCTTGCGGTAGACGGCTTTCTCTCCCGTGATCTTGGTAATGGCAGTGACCAGAGCTTTTCTTGTTGTTCCTTCCATATTTATTTACATACCATTTCTTGTACCTCCTTTGTTTTTGGTACGTAAATATATCGCTCTGAACGGCACGGGCAGCAAGTGATATGTGAAATATAAATTGATAACTTTCTGTGTCTGTCCGGGCATAAAGAAAACGACCGTGTAAAAGTATTTCTACTCTTACACGGTCATTCTTTTGTTGTCCCGCTTGAAGATGGTCGGCTTAAAATTGCTTATTCTTGCAAATCCCTAAGTTCAACCATCAAATGAGATGCGGCTTCGTAGCTTCTAGCAGCCTAAACGGTGTTACAACTCGGACGAACTTGCTACGTTACCGTCACCGAACGCTCACCGTCTAGCGTGCAACCTGCGGGTTTAGCGAAGGTTGTAGAAAGCGTCCATGCCCAGGTACTCAGCGCCGTCAGCGAGGTCGTCCTCGATGCGGAGAAGCTGGTTGTACTTAGCAACACGCTCGGTACGAGCAGGTGCACCAGTCTTGATCTGACCAGCGTTGGTTGCAACAACAAGGTCAGCAATGGTGGTGTCCTCGGTCTCGCCGGAACGGTGGGAGACAACTGCGGTGTAACCTGCGCGCTTAGCCATCTCGATAGCCTCGAGGGACTCGGTCAGGGTACCAATCTGGTTGACCTTGATGAGGATGGAGTTACCAGCGTGAACCTCAATGCCCTTCTTCAGGCGCTGAGTGTTGGTAACAAAGAGGTCGTCGCCGACGAGCTGGATCTTCTTGCCTAGACGCTGGGTAAGGACTTTCCAACCGTCCCAGTCCTCCTCTGCAAGACCGTCCTCGATGGAGACGATTGGGAACTTCTCGACCATTTCCTCGTAGTAAGCAACCATTTCCTCGGAGGTAAGGGAGCGACCCTCGCCCTTGAGGTCATACTTGCCGGTCTCCTTGTTATAGAACTCAGAAGAAGCTGGGTCCATAGCAAAGCGGAAGTCCTTGCCAAGCTCAAAGCCAGCAGCCTTAACAGCCTCGGAAAGAAGCTCAAGTGGCTCCTCGTTGGACTTAAGATCTGGAGCAAAGCCGCCCTCGTCACCAACACCGGTGTTGAGACCCTGGGACTTCAGAGTGTCCTTGAGGGTGTGGTAAACCTGTGCGCACCAGCGAAGAGCGGTGGTGAAGTCAGGAGCACCAACAGGCATAATCATGAACTCCTGGAAGTCAACGTTGTTGTCAGCGTGGACGCCACCGTTGAGGACGTTCATCATAGGAACAGGAAGAGTGTGAGCATTTGCGCCACCGAGGTAAGCGTAAAGTGGAAGCTCAGCAGAAGCAGCTGCAGCGTGAGCAACAGCAAGAGAAACGCCGAGAATAGCGTTTGCACCGAGGCGACCCTTGTTTGGAGTGCCGTCAAGCTTGATCATAGCGAGGTCAAGGCCGCGCTGATCCTCTGCGTCCCAACCAATAACGAGGTCGCGGATCTCAGTGTTGACGTGCTCGACTGCCTTCAGAACGCCCTTGCCCAGGTAACGGCTCTTGTCGCCGTCGCGAAGCTCTACAGCCTCAAACTCGCCGGTAGAAGCGCCGGAAGGAACGATTGCACGACCAAAGGAGCCGTCATCAAGAACAACCTCAACCTCAACGGTTGGATTGCCACGGGAATCGAGGACCTCACGTGCGTGAACATCAAAAATCTGGCTCATAGCTCACCTTTCTTTAGGTTTAACATTTTGCTGATTGCACAGACATACTTAGTATACCCATTCTGTTATGAGGTGTGTATTGTAATTACACAGAGTATTTGACCGAGCAGAGATAGTATTTGACCAGGAAGAGATAGTATTTGGCCAGGAAGAGATAGTATTTGACCAGGCAAACGCACTGTTTACCTGGCCAAATAAAAATTACCTGCAGAATTATGCAGAATTCTGCGGAATTGTGAAGTAAATATATAAATTATTTCTGAGGATACACAACAACCAGCAGCATCTTGAATTCTTCTGGAGCCTGAAGTGCATGTGGATGGC
>CAKARF010000020.1 GCA_916720465.1 uncultured Atopobium sp.
AAGAGATGGTAGTTTGAGCAGCCGAATATCGAGCAGCGTTTTGAACGATAATGCGGATGGACTGTTTAATCATGGCGGCATCGGCAAGTACCTGATAGCGGTTGTCCGTCAGCGCACTCTGATTAAACTTAAGGGTATAGCGATGGCTGGAATCAATCATCTCTGATTCTTCGCAGACCTCAGACGTAATCCGTGCAAGGTTAAACTGGGTCTTGGTAAGGGTGTTTCTTCCGGCATCACCGCGTGCTAAAAAGAGGAGCTGCTCAACTAAGTCATGCATATGCTCACTCTCTGATTTGAGGGCGGCAATAGACTCATCAAGTACGGCCTCGTCTGTTTTGCCCCAGCGATCAAGCATGTCAGTATAACCTCGGATAACAGCTATAGGCGTACGAAGCTCGTGACTAGCATCGTTGACAAAGCGCATCTGTTGCAATTTTGCTTCTTGCATACGTTGAAGCAGTTTATTCAAGGCAATCTCAATACTTGCTAGGTCTTGGTCACCCGTTTGAATCTTTGGAGCATTAATATTAGCTTCTTCGATAGCTTGCTCAAGACTTCTGATTTTCTCGCCTTTTACCAGAGTGTCGTTTGTTATGGAATCAGTGGAAAGTGCATCAACGTTAACGAGTTGATCAGCTTCAAGCGCAAGTGTATTAAGGGGCTGAAGAGCTCTTCTGACGCGACGCATATCACCGAAGAATGATAAAAGATCAATAGTTTCCCAGATAAGAATTGCAATATACAGGGGCCAGAAACGGGCTAAGTCTACACCTAAATCAAATATTTTGGCGCCAAAGGTGGGGCCGTGAACAAGATACTTAAGGCTTGGGAGTCCGTGTAAAAAAGTAAAACCGATAAATGAAATGGAATGAGTCTCGGTAGGAAAAAATCCCAGGTAGAAAGTGCCCTGTGGAACATGCTGGTTATACGTATAAATAAAGACCAGCGCAATAATCACCAGCAAAAAGAGATTAAAGCCAACGTAGTTCATCAGTTTACGCCACCAGAATCCCCAGGTAATAACTCCAGCAGTTGAGGAATCAGAGGGAGTAAAGAAAGGTTTTTTATGCCCTTGAGAGGTTGACTGACTATACTTCTCTGATGACATATCCGACTCCACGAACGGTAGTAATCAGCTTGATGTTGTAGCGATCGTCAATTTTTGCACGTAGATGAGCTATATGGACATCAACGTTGTTTGTTTCTCCAGCAAACTCATATCCGAGAGCCTCAGATGCAATACGCTCACGACTCATAACAACACCTGCGTGTTCCATGAGCATACGAAGCACTTCAAATTCTTTAGTTGTCAGTTCAATCGAATCGTTATTGACGCACACTTCTCTGCGATCAACATCAAGCAAAACGCCCTTGATGGTAAAAGTGTTTGTGGCTGAAGTATGAGGAATTGCCGCAGAACTTGGTCTATCTGCCTCGTGATGCTTGAGGGCTACTCGAATGCGGGCGAGAAGTTCCTCTATTGCAAAAGGCTTGGTGAGGTAGTCATCTGCACCTGCATCGAGACCTGCTACTTTATCCATAACCGAATCACGAGCAGTGAGCATGATAGTTGGTGTGTTTTTCTCGCGACGAATCCTTCTAAGAACTTCTAGACCATTAAGCTGGGGAAGAAGCACATCAAGCAAGATAAGATCATAGTCATTTGCCAGAGCTTTTTCAGCTCCGGTTCTTCCGTCAAGAGCTTTGTCTACCTCATAGCCCTCATGTTTAAGCTCGAGTTCTATAAAGCGTGCAATTTTTTCTTCGTCTTCAACGATAAGAACCTTAATCATTTTCTCGCCTAAATATCGAAGTTTTCTACTTTAGGTTTGGGATCAATTGCAATTTACTTTTTGTCGATGACGTCTTTTTTGATGGAACCCGCTGCATCTGCAGCCTTATCCATAGCTTCGTTTACATCAACAACAATAGGATAAGCTCCCTGAATGTGATAGCGCATCTCAAAGAAGAGGCCAATGATGAGCAGCCAGAATGTAGCACCCCAGAGGAATAGACCAACAATTGGAATAATCACTGGCATGGCCATAAACTGTTCGCCGCGACGAGTAACAATAAATTTTGCCTCAACGCTTTTACTAAACAACTCTTTGCACTTCTCCCAAAGAGAGGACATGTTCTCTGAGAAATCAGACTTCTTACTTGATTCTTGGTAGGCAATTTGAGCTGCTTCCATTTCTGGAGAAACGTCTGACTGTGCAGCAGACTCAGTAGTATAGCTTGCTGACTGCTTAGTAGACTTACCCTGCTTCTCAAGCCAAATAATTGCATCAAGAACATTGTCATCACAAGCGTCAAGTGCTGCCTTTGCGTCCTCGTAGCTTACACCGCACTTCTCGCGAATTACTTCAACCTTTTCGAGCTTTTCCATGATCAGCTTCCTTTCGAGATGTTAAAGACGCCTCTCGTCTTCGTGATACATGGTCTCTTATAAAGATTAACCAATTATTGAGGTTAGATTAAGCTTTCATAAGTATTTTAATGGGATTATTTGTAAGCACTCACGTTCAGATAGCGCGTTTACCATTTACCGATTACTTATAAAACAAGCTTGTTTTGGCAGTTCAGCAGTTTGAAACTAGTAAATAGTTATATACGACTAACTTTTGACAGTTGAAGCTTTATATCTTCTGTCAAAGCCAGCCTGAATAACAGACAGTACATGTGAGTTTGTGGCAGGAGGCGGTATGGGCATGACAAAACGTCAGAACCAAAGTATTCAAGCTACTGAGTCCAACCAAAATACAAAACAGGATCCTCAGCAATCTGAAATAAATCCTGTGACCGTGCTGCTTGAGTGGTCAGATAGAAAAGGCATGTATGCACTCTCTGTCATTCTTGCCATTATTGGTGTTTTTGGCGGCATGGTGCCCTATGTTGCCGCAGGTAACATGGTGGTTGGCATCTTTAATGGAATTAAAGAATGGCCGTTTTATCTGCATTGGGGGCTTATAGCAGGCCTCAGCTATTTGATAAAGATTATCTTCCATCATCTCTCAACGATTGTTTCTCATAAGGCAACCTTTGCGACAATTGCAAATATGCGTACCCGAGTGGCAAAGAAACTGACAACTATCCCAATGGGATATGTACTTGATACACCCTCGGGCTCTCTCAAACGTCTTCTTGTCGAGAAAATCGATAGCATTGAAACCACACTTGCTCATGCAGTCCCCGAGCTTACTTCAAACCTTACTGCTGCATTTGCTGTCTTTGTCTATCTGATTGTTTTGGATTGGCGTCTTGCTCTTGCTGCGTTGCTTACCATTGTTGTAGGACTTGCGTGTTTATCAGGCATGATGAAAGACTATGAGTACTGGTATCAGAATACTATCGTAACCGGCAAAGAGATGAATAACGCCTCAGTTGAGTACGTGTCAGGAATTGAGGTAATTAAAGCTTTTGGACAGTCGGCAAGTTCTTACGAGAAGTTCTCTAAGGCTGTTTACGCCTCTGCCCATGCCTTTATTGACTGGATGAGCCACTGTCAAATCTGGCAGGATGCCATGCTGTCGATTGCTCCAGCAACACTCGTAACCGTATTGCCTTTGGGATGCCTGTTTGTACTCCAGGGGAGTCTTTCTCCTTCTACGTTTGTCATGTGCGCAGTGCTTTCTCTAGGTATTTTCCAGCCACTCTTTGAAGCAATGAGCTTTATGGATTCTCTTGCACAGGTTGGCTCTGTAGTTAAAGAAATTTCTGAGGTCTTAAATTACCCTGATCAGGTGAGAGCTGATGTCCCTTGTACGCTTGAGGGTACAGAAATTAAGCTGAGCGATGTCCGTTTCTCCTACGGAAGCAATGAAGTGATTCACGGGATTACTTTAGACATTGAGCCAGGACAAGTTACAGCTCTTGTTGGTCCAAGTGGATCTGGTAAATCAACGGTTGCTCGGCTTATCGCGGGGTTCTGGGATCCAAATGAAGGATCTGTTTCTATTGGAGGACAAGATATTTGCTCCTGCACTCCATCTCAACTTGCAAACCTTGTAGCTTATGTTGACCAAGATAGTTACCTTTTTGATGAAACCATTATGGAAAATATCAGAATGGGCAAAAAAGATGCCACCGATGATGAGGTTATTGCCTGCGCAAAAGCCTCTGGCTGCCACAACTTTATCCAATCACTTCCTCACGGCTATCAAACGGTTGTAGGAGGCTCAGGTGGGCACCTTTCTGGCGGAGAACGCCAGCGTGTAGCAATTGCACGAGCTATGCTCAAAAACGCGCCGATCATCATGCTTGATGAGGCAACAGCTTACGCAGATCCAGAGTCTGAAGCAGAGGTTGAATCTGCAGTTGCAAAACTGGTAGCTGGCAAAACACTGGTGGTTATCGCTCATCGTCTTTCTACCGTACAAAATGCCGACAAAATTGTTGTTGTTAATGATGGCTCTATTGAAGCTGAGGGTACGCATGATCAGCTTATGGAGACATGCCCGCTCTATGCAACCATGTATCGCGCTCACATTGGCGCACTCGACGAGGCTTAAGGAGGGGAGTAGCAATGTTATCTGTCTTAAAAATGTACTTCCAATTTGGAAGTTCTTATCGCCAGAAACTCCACAAGGGCCTTTTCTTTACCATTCTTGGTTGCCTTTTTGAAGGAGTACAAATAACAGCGCTTTGGATTGTTTTTACTGCTCTTACTACGGATATGCTCTCAACTCAGACAATAGTTTCTGCACTGGGAGTCATGCTTTTGAGCATTATAGGAGCGTTCATTTGCGCTCATTTTAAGAGTGAGAATTTCTGTGATGCTAATTTTAGTATGGCTGGCGCTAAGCGTGCGGAAATTGGAGATACCCTGCGCCGTCTGCCCATGGGTTACTTTAACGAGAATAGCCTTGGAGAAGTAACAGCTGTTATGACCAACCAGCTGGATGTAATGCAAAATCTTGGTGGCTTGCTCTATATGATGGTTTTTGGTGGTTTGGCCTTAACAGCAATTATTGTTGTGTTCTTGTTTGTATTTTGTTGGCAATTAGGCCTTATAACTGCAGCTACATTTGCTCTTTTCTGCATAACTATGGAGCTCTTGCAGGTCTATGTGCGTAATACATCAGATGATTATGTAACCGCAAATACTACTTTGATTAGCTCCGTCCTTGAGTATGTTCGTGGTATTAGCGTGGTAAGGGCATTTTCCCTTATTGATGATGCTGAGGGGAAGTACACCAAAGCAGTTGATGATTGCCGAGTCCAAGCGCTCAAACTTGAGTTTAAGGCACTTCGTTTCTCAGTTTTGCAGATGGTTATCTCTAAGGCCACTAGCATTATTATGTGCCTGGTATCAGTTGGTCTATGGCTATCTGGAACACTTGATACAGCTACGTGCTTAACTGTAGTTGTTATGTCGTTTATGTTGTTTAGCCGTCTTGAATCCGCTGGTCGTTTCTCAACTATTCTGCGTAACATTGAAATCGCAATGGAGCAAACAAACGCCATTCTCGCCACTCCTGCAATGGAAGAGGGAGAAGGTCTGGAGAAAGCGGATTCTTGCGACATAGAGCTTTCTCATGTTTCGTTTGGCTACGATGACAGGCAAATTCTTGACGATGTGAGCCTCTCGATTCCTGCAGGTACTTCTTGTGCCATTGTAGGTCCAAGTGGTTCGGGCAAGACAACGCTTGTTCGTTTGATCGAACGCTTCTGGGATGTAAATACAGGCCAGGTTACGCTTGGTGGACGCGATGTACGTGACTATAAGGTTGACGCTCTGCTCCAGAACTTCTCTACTGTTTTCCAGGGAGTCTTCCTGTTTGATGACACTATCGAGAACAACATCAAGTTTGGTAATCCAGATGCAACTCATGAGCAAGTAGTTGACGCGGCTCGGCGTGCTTGCTGCGAAGAGTTTATCCAGGCATTACCTGACGGATACGAAACGCGCTTAGGTGAAGGCGGCTCAATGCTTTCTGGTGGCGAGCGCCAGCGTCTTTCTATTGCGCGCGCTATCTTAAAAGATGCACCAATCGTAGTACTTGATGAGGCAACAGCTAATGTTGATCCAGAAAACGAGCTTGAACTTCAGCGCGCAATCGCAGAACTCACCAAGTCTAAGACCGTCATTATGATTGCTCATCGCTTAAAAACGGTGCGCAATGCAAATCAGATACTTGTGTTAGATAAGGGCCGTATTGTGCAAAGAGGCACTCATGAATTTTTGATGGCAGAAGGCGGTATCTACGCTGATTTTGTTAACATGCGCGAGAAAACCGTCGGCTGGAAAATTGCCTAACTACTGGCAAGACGTTAAAAATATCCCACGTAAAAATATCCCACGTAAAAAATATGCACCCAAGCTTGTGCTTGGGTGCATATAACGTTAAAGCTGAAATGCGGTTTACTGAACCTGGCAAATCATAGCAACATTAGTTGAAGTGGTGTAGTCACCAAGACGTGGGCTGGTATGAGGATCGCCAGCAGTCAGAACAACAATGTCGCCGGTCTCAACGACGCCAACTTCCTTTGCAACGTTCAGAGCGTTGTACATGGTGTTAGAAAGTGTGCCCTGCTCAGAGGTCTTGAATGCATAGACGCCCCAATAGAAGCAAGTGCGACGAACTGCCTCATCGGATGGAGACATTGCATACAGAGGACGCTTTGGACGGAAGTTAGAAACAAGGCGAGCGGTACGGCCAGAGTGTGTTGGGCAGATGATGCACTTAGCGTCAACACGGATTGCCATATCAACTGCAGCAAAGCCAGTAGCGCCGTTGACGTTCTTAAGGCCCTCACGCTGGTGATAGACATCCTTGACTGGCAGGTACTTCTCGGTCTCCTTGCAGATGGAAGCCATAGTCTTTACTGCCTCAACAGGGTACTTACCAGCTGCGGACTCACCAGAAAGCATGACGCAGTCGGTACCGTCGTAGATTGCGTTAGCAACGTCGGTAACCTCTGCGCGGGTTGGGCGAGGGTTGCGAATCATAGAGTCAAGCATCTGAGTTGCGGTAATAACAGGCTTGTAAGCGTCGTTGCACTTCTTGATGACAGTCTTCTGAATGTGAGGAACCTCAGCTGCAGGAACCTCAACGCCAAGGTCACCACGGGCAACCATGATGCCGTTAGAAGCTGCAAGAATCTCGTCGAAGTTCTTTACGCCAAGAGCGGACTCAATCTTAGGGAAGATCTGTACGTTAGGGGTGCCCATCTCACGGCAGATGTTACGAATCTCCTCAACTGCAGCGCCATCACGAATGAAGGAGGCAGCAATTGCGTCAATACCAAGCTCGCAACCAAACATGATGTCTGCGCGGTCCTGCTCAGTGACGGAAGGAAGGCCAATGTTGACGTTAGGAACGTTTACGCCCTTCTTCTCGCCAAGCTCACCGCCGTTGATAATCTTGCAGTGCATGTCAGTGCCCTCAACGTGATCAACCTCGAGGCCAATGAGACCGTCATCAATAAGGATGATTGAGCCCTTCTTGACCTCTTTTGGAAGATTCTTGTAGTCAAGTGAGAAGCGCTGAGCATTGCCGATGACGTCATCATCAGTGGTGACAATAACGGACTCACCAGTAGTAAGGGTGACCTTTTTACCATCCTCGAGAAGACCAGTGCGGACCTCAGGACCCTTTGTATCAAGCATTATTGCAATAGGAATACCAAGCTCATCAGAGATGGAGCGGACGCGACCAATCATAGTGCGGTGATACTCATGGCTGCCGTGCGAGAAGTTAAAACGAGCAACGTTCATGCCAGCAAGAATGAGCTCACGAAGGACCTCATCACTTTCTGTAGCAGGACCCATAGTACATACGATCTTGGTCTTTTTGCGAGCCATATCTCTCCTTTTCATAGGAATTGAAATCACATTCGGTTATCAATAGTAACCGTTTTCAGAGTGTTTGTTTCCCTGGTACTTAGCAAACCACACTTTTATCAACATAATCAGTACCCTCAGTAAAAGCAGTTGCGTTATCAAGCGTAACCTGAGCAATCTGAGAAAGTGCTTCATGCGTAAAGAATGCCTGGTGACTTGTCATAACTACGTTAGGGAAGGAGCAAAGCGTAGAGGTAACTGAATCAAAGACCTCAGCACCGCGGTCCTTATAGACGTTTGGATTTTCTTCTTCATAAACGTCAAGGCCACAAGCACCAATTTTGCCAGAAAGAATGCCGCGAATAAGAGCATTGGTATCAATAAGTCCACCACGACCAGTATTAACGAGGATAACGCCATCTTTCATTTTTCCGATGGTCTTATCGTTAATCATGTGATAGCTCTCGTCATTCAAGAAAGCGTGAAGTGAAATAAAGTCCGAACGCTCCCAGAGCTCATCGTAGCTTACATATTCATCAACAACGTGCTCGTCATTGACAAGGCTCATGTTTGGATAGAGGTCTGCACCAAGAACGTGCATACCAAAGCCTTTACAAATGCGGCAGAGTGCAGCGCCAATGCGACCAGTGCCTACAATACCTGCAGTTTTACCATGAAGGGTATCGCCAACAAGGCCAACAAGTGAGAAGTTATTCTCGCGAATTCTGATGTAGCCACGGTGAATACGACGGTTAGCAGCAAGCGCAAGACCCATAGCGTGCTCTGCGATTGCTTCAGGGGAGTAAGCAGGTACGCGCGTAACCGTAATACCAAGGTCTTTAGCAGCGTTAACGTCAACGGCATCAAAGCCAGCGCAGCGCATAAGTAGAAGCTTAACGTCAAAGCCGGCAAGAATCTCAAGAGTCAGAATTGAAGCATCTGCATTAACAAAAGCGCAGACAGCGTCATAACCCTTAGCAAAGCCTGCGGTCATAGGCGTAAGGTTTGACTCGATGTAGTCAATTGAGATGTCAGGGTACTTTGGAAGCTCAAGGTTAAAGGAATCCTTGTCGTAACTTTGAGCACCATAAAACAGGATTTTCATAACTGCCTCCTTGCCAAAACTAACGTTTGGCTTATGTTGTTATGTTCTGCGCTTATTGTACCCCTTGGATAACAATTATTTGCCACATAACAGGAGTTTTAAGAAATATTTATGAGGTTTGAAAAAAGAAAGAATACGGTAAAATGATAGGGCATTGTAAGGTCCTATGATAGGACGTTGTAAGGTCCTGACACGGCAACTTTGGTGAGCCCTTGCCCCTCTCCTGGGGAATTATGATCGGGCATCAATCTGTCAGGTAGAAACCCAGGAGGAACTTTGAAAGAGTATCTTTCAAGTGCGGCTGATGTAATCAGTGCGCAAAAAACTGATGCTGAAGCTGGATTGTCTGATGTAGAAGCAGCTTCTCGTCTTGAGGCCCACGGTCTTAATAAGCTTAAAGAGGCACCAAAAGAATCAATCATTAAAAGGTTTTTTGCACAGATGGCTGACCCTATGGTCATCATGCTTCTTGTTGCTGCTGCTATTTCCGCTGCTGAAGGAATTTATACCGGCGAAGGCGGAATTGCAGACGTTGTCATTATTCTGTTTGTTGTTGTCATCAATTCCGTTCTTGGTGTTGTCCAGGAGGGTAAAGCTGAAGAGGCTCTTGCTGCTTTGCAAGAGATGAGTGCAGCTCAGAGCAAGGTTATCAGAGACGGTCGTCTTGAGACGGTTGCCTCAACTGAGCTTGTTGTGGGCGATATTATTCTGCTTGAGGCAGGTGACTCTGTCCCAGCTGATTGCCGCATTCTTGAGAGCGCTTCTATGAAGGTAGAGGAGTCGGCGCTCACGGGTGAGTCAGTTCCTGTCGAGAAACACGCTGAGACCCTCAGTCTTGCTGAAGACACCGATGATATTCCTTTGGGTGACCGAAAGAATATGTGCTACTCCGGATCTATTGTGGTCTATGGACGCGGTTGTGCAGTTGTTGTTGCAACAGGCATGGACACCGAGATGGGCAAGATTGCAGATGCAATTTCTCAGGCAGAAGAGGGGCAGACTCCACTTCAGATTGCGCTTGATAAGCTTTCACACACACTCACCATCCTTGTTGTTGTCATCTCACTGCTTGTTTTTGCAACAGGATTTATCAAGCATGGCGCTGAGATGCTTGGCAACTTTGACCTTATCCTCAGCACGTTTATGGTCGCAGTTTCTCTTGCAGTAGCTGCAATTCCAGAGGGTCTTGTTGCTGTTGTTACCATCGTTCTTTCTATGGGCGTTACCAGAATGAGTGAGCGTCACGCTATTGTTCGCCGACTTACCGCAGTTGAGACCCTTGGTTGTACTCAGGTAATTTGTTCCGATAAGACCGGTACTCTGACTCAGAACAAGATGACTGTTGTCCGTCATGAGACAGAAAACCTTGACGCACATGTACGTACTATGGCACTGTGCTGTGATGCTACCTGGGATGATGCAGAGCAGGTGGCAAAGGGTGAGCCTACTGAGGCTGCTCTTGTTGCAGACGCTGCAAAACTTGGATACACCACAAGTGACCTTGCTTCTTCTCGCCCTCGTATCGGCGAGGCGCCCTTTGACTCTGTTCGTAAGATGATGTCTGTTGTGGTGCGCACCCGCTCTGGCAAGGTTGTACAGCACACTAAGGGCGCACCTGACGAGGTACTTGCTCGCTGCACCAAGATTATGACAAGTGATGGCATTATTGACCTCACCGATGAGGCTCGCTCTGAGATTTTGGCTCAGAACAAGTCCATGGCTGACCAGGCTCTTCGCGTTATGGCATCTGCTCGTCGTGACTGGGGAACAGAAGCTCCCCAGAGCTATGACCCAGCCAACCTTGAGCATGACATGGTCTTTGTTGGACTCTCTGGCATGATTGACCCAGTTCGTCCTGAGGTTAAGGGTGCTGTTGTAGAGGCTCATGAAGCTGGTATGCGCACTGTTATGATTACGGGCGACCACATTGATACAGCCGTTGCTATTGCGGTTGAGCTGGGCATTATTACCGATCGCTCTCAAGCAATTACCGGTGCACAGCTTGATAAGATTTCTGACGAAGAGTTTGATCAGCGTATTGAGACAATTGGCGTTTACGCACGTGTTCAGCCTGAGCACAAGGTCCGCATTGTTGATACCTGGCGCAAGAAGGGCATGGTTACGGCCATGACGGGTGACGGCGTTAACGATGCTCCTTCCATCAAACGCGCTGATATTGGTATTGGTATGGGCATTACTGGTACCGATGTCACTAAGGGCGTTGCAGATATGGTTTTGGCAGACGATAACTTTGCCACCATCATTAGCGCGTGCGAAGAGGGAAGACGCATCTACGACAATATTCGTAAGTGCATCCAGTTCCTCTTGAGCTCCAACCTTGCAGAGGT
Source organism: uncultured Atopobium sp. (assembly GCA_916720465.1). GTDB lineage: Bacteria > Actinomycetota > Coriobacteriia > Coriobacteriales > Atopobiaceae > Lancefieldella. The sequence continues at coordinate 11,243 of CAKARF010000020.1, forward strand.
TATTTCCGTCTTTATTGCATCCCTAGTTGGCTTTACCATTCTCCAGCCTACCCACCTTCTGTGGATTAACCTGATCACCGACTCTCTGCCTGCGCTTGCTATGGCTACCGAGAAGGCTGAACCAGGCATTATGAAGCGTAAGCCTCGTAATCCTAAGGACGGAATTTTTGCGGGTGGCGTTGGCTTTGACTGCCTTGTTCAGGGCTCTATCATTGCTCTTCTCACTCTTGCCAGCTATTTTATTGGTCACTACTTTGAGTATGGAACCTTTGATATCTCACAGGTTATTACTAACCCAGAGGCTGGCGTTGAGGGTATGACCATGGCATTCTTGACGCTTTCTATGGTTGAGATGTTCCACTCCTTCAACATGCGTTCTCTGCGTGGTTCCATCTTCAAGCTAACCAGCCAAAACATTTGGCTGTGGGGTTCCTTTGTTATGTCTTTGATTCTTACCTTTGTGGTAATTGAGACACCACTTTCTCAGGCATTTGGCTTTGCTGAGATTGGTTTTGAAGAGTACGCCATGGCAATGCTTTTAGCTGCATCTATCATTCCTCTGATGGAGCTGTACAAGGCTGTTATGCGTTCTGTGCAAAAGAACAAAGCATAAGGTAGGGAGCACTCTTGTCCGCTAAGCGTACAAAAAGTTCCAAGAAACTAGGAGCCGGCAGGACTCAAGGGTCTCTGCCGGCCCTTTCATCATTGCTGGATGTTCCAGCGTTTGAGCAGTTGACTCCATCGTCGGCTCAGAAGCAGGCTTATGCAGACGTCGTATCTGAACTTGAAGCTCAAGGGGTTTCTCGCCAGACGATGACTATGGCCTGCGTGGTCCGCTTGGATAGGGGATTTCCTGCGGTTGTTTCGGCGCTGGGAGTGTTTCGCGCCGAGTTTGCCGCGCGCGTGACCAAGGGCCAAAACTCTACGGTGGCCGTTGGCGACTGGGTGTGTGCGCGCATTCCAGACTCGCACGATATGGGTATTATCGAGGCAGTTCTGCCGCGAGAGACCGATATTGCTCGCTGGAAGGGCGGAGCTCGTGGTCAAAAGCAGACTCTGGCCGCAAACGTTGATCTGGTTCTTGTGGTACAGGCCTTGGACGGCGAGGCTGTTTCGGTTGATCGTATTGTGCGCTCAGCAGTTATCTCTAAAGACTGCGGAGCTTCCTGCGCCGTGGTGCTTACTAAGTCAGATGTGGCGGGTCCGGAGCTTTTGGCTCAAGAGATTTCTTCTATCACCGCAGCTCTTGGCTCTACAGTAAAGATTGTTGCAACAGCCTCAAAGCTTGAGGGCGAGAAAACCGATGCACTTGTAGATCTTGCTCAGACTGCCCAAAAGTTTGGGGCTGCGTGGGGAATTGATGCTGTTCGCAGCCTTGTTCCTTACGGTTCCGTGGCCATTGTGCTTGGTGAATCAGGGGCTGGTAAATCAACGCTTCTGAATGCGCTTTTGGGACATGAGGCGCTTGAAACGGGAGAAGTCCGCGAATCTGATAAGGCAGGACGGCATACAACAGTTGCTCGTCGCATGGTAGCGCTTCCTGACGCTGGCGTTATTGTGGACGAGCCTGGCCTTAGAAGTCTGCCTATTGTGGGCCATGAGAGGGGATTGCAGAAGATATTCCCGCATATCTCTGAAGCTGCTCAGACCTGTAAGTTTAGGGATTGTACCCATACGCACGAGCCAGGATGTAGTGTTCAAGATGCTCTGCACGAGGGCAAGATTACAGAGCCGCAGCTAAAAGCATATTTGTCTTTGGCAAAAGAAATGCGAGAAAGTCAGCAATCGCTTGATCCTGACGTTGTACTTTAAGCTTTAACGGCGTAAAACACCTAAACCCTCAAAGCACCCTGGCTTGTCTAGGGTGTTTTTCGCTAAACTAGCAGGAAATATGCTATATTGAGGTTAATGGGGTTGGTCCTGCCTAGCTAATTAGGGGGGTCAGCCCCCGTTTTATAAGTCAGTGAAATTACTCAGAAAATCATTTAGTAAAACTGCCAAAAAATGTAGCAGCTATGATTTTCTAAAAACTTTTATATATCAAGTTAGATAAAAATTTAAATTACCCATTTTTTATGTCACTACAGCAGCCAGCGAACTTATTGCTTTGCGTCAGATTCGCGTCAGCTATCGGACATATTTGTGCAGGTAAATCTTTTGTTTTTGCATTTTCTCTCTCATGCCAAGTGCACAATCTATGTATCGCAAATGGAGGGAGGACAAACAGTGACTAAGAAAACAAGATTTTTAATTTCTGTGTTAAGCGCACTTTTGGCCAGTTTTTGTTTCTTTGCATACGTGCAAAGTGTTCGCGCTGAAGCGGAAAAATCGCGAGCGGAGGCAATGCAAAAATATGGCGGTGAGCTTACTTCAATTTTGGTGGCCACTAAACAAATAGAACCCGGAGAAACCCTTTCATCTTCTAACACTCAGTTAAAAAGCTGGATTTCTGATCTGATTCCGGAGGGTGCAATTACTAATCCGGAAAGCGTGATGGGTCGAACGGTTTCATCTGTTATTGGAGTTGGCATGCCTGTTGTTTCTCTTCATTTACGATCAGTTGCCTCTCAGATTTCTATTCCAGAAAATCTTGTTGGTCTCACTAT